>NZ_CP067100.1:900000-1170000 GCF_016616235.1 Bradyrhizobium diazoefficiens | reverse complement strand
AGCGATTCCAACTTCATGGGCTCGAGTTGCAGAGCCCAATCCGAACTGAGACGGCTTTTTGAGATTTGCGAAGGGTCGCCCCTTAGCATCCCATTGTCACCGCCATTGTAGCACGTGTGTAGCCCAGCCCGTAAGGGCCATGAGGACTTGACGTCATCCCCACCTTCCTCGCGGCTTATCACCGGCAGTCTCCTTAGAGTGCTCAACTAAATGGTAGCAACTAAGGACGGGGGTTGCGCTCGTTGCGGGACTTAACCCAACATCTCACGACACGAGCTGACGACAGCCATGCAGCACCTGTGTTCCAGGCTCCGAAGAGAAGGTCACATCTCTGCGACCGGTCCTGGACATGTCAAGGGCTGGTAAGGTTCTGCGCGTTGCGTCGAATTAAACCACATGCTCCACCGCTTGTGCGGGCCCCCGTCAATTCCTTTGAGTTTTAATCTTGCGACCGTACTCCCCAGGCGGAATGCTTAAAGCGTTAGCTGCGCCACTAGTGAGTAAACCCACTAACGGCTGGCATTCATCGTTTACGGCGTGGACTACCAGGGTATCTAATCCTGTTTGCTCCCCACGCTTTCGTGCCTCAGCGTCAGTACCGGGCCAGTGAGCCGCCTTCGCCACTGGTGTTCTTGCGAATATCTACGAATTTCACCTCTACACTCGCAGTTCCACTCACCTCTCCCGGACTCAAGACCTTCAGTATCAAAGGCAGTTCTGGAGTTGAGCTCCAGGATTTCACCCCTGACTTAAAGACCCGCCTACGCACCCTTTACGCCCAGTGATTCCGAGCAACGCTAGCCCCCTTCGTATTACCGCGGCTGCTGGCACGAAGTTAGCCGGGGCTTATTCTTGCGGTACCGTCATTATCTTCCCGCACAAAAGAGCTTTACAACCCTAGGGCCTTCATCACTCACGCGGCATGGCTGGATCAGGGTTGCCCCCATTGTCCAATATTCCCCACTGCTGCCTCCCGTAGGAGTTTGGGCCGTGTCTCAGTCCCAATGTGGCTGATCATCCTCTCAGACCAGCTACTGATCGTCGCCTTGGTGAGCCATTACCTCACCAACTAGCTAATCAGACGCGGGCCGATCTTTCGGCGATAAATCTTTCCCCGTAAGGGCTTATCCGGTATTAGCACAAGTTTCCCTGTGTTGTTCCGAACCAAAAGGTACGTTCCCACGTGTTACTCACCCGTCTGCCGCTGACGTATTGCTACGCCCGCTCGACTTGCATGTGTTAAGCCTGCCGCCAGCGTTCGCTCTGAGCCAGGATCAAACTCTCAAGTTGGACTTGAACTTTGAACCGGCTGATCACAACGTTTGACGAGGTCCCACCATTTTTCATCGACCGAAGTCGATGAGCTGCCCGCGATTCACATCGCTGGCAACGATGGTGTAACCTTTAAAACGTGTACCGCCGAAGTCTTTCGTCCGGTCTCGATCAGAAAAGCCGAAGCTTTCCGGAAGCGAGACCCGCAAGGACTCCGCCGTCCACGTTTCTCTTTCTTCATCTTCACTTGTCAAACAGCCCGGGACCTTGGAGGCCCCAACCTTCCCTAGGAGGAAGGGTTCCGACACCCTTACCGACGATGGATGAACTCCAACCGACTGGTGTCGGCTGTTGTGTCACTCAACAAGGTGAGGAGCATCAGTGGCGCGTTCGCTCGCCTTGGTCAGTGACCCGGCGGCGCCGCGCTCAGTGGTTGGGGTTATAGGCCCCACCTTCCGGGCTGTCAACGCCAATCGTCAACAAATCGTCGCACAGTGGATCACCGAAAAAATTTCAACGATTCCAGGCGATTAGACGGGGCGTCGGCAAGTCGGCGGAGCCCGAGCCGCAAAAAATCTCAAAAAAGGTTTGCGCGCCGGCGGGCTCCTGAGGCCGTTCTGGGGGGGCCTCAGAGCGCCTCCCGCCTGGCCTCCCCTTTGGCCGGCGGCCCCCCTTGCGTCTCCGTAGAGCGGGCCTCACGGCGAGGCAGGCTGGACTTCGTCCCAGGTCAGGCGTCCCAGGTCAGGCCGAGCTGCCACCCCTGCCCGACGGGCCTCCCGCCCGCCCGTTCCGGAAACTTTTCCATATTAGGCGCCGTACTTGAGCCACATTCCCGCGGCGTTCTGATAAGAGACAAGCTTGAATCGCGGGAACGCCAGTGGGGGCTACCGGCGGTTTTCATAGGGTCAGAGGAAGGCGACTTGCAGATGACGCGGCCTTCTTCCGACGTTCGAGAGACATCGAGAGACCTTTTTCCGCTTAGCTGTTCGTAATTTCGGCCGGCCCGTCATCAGGGCCTTCTGACCGCGGACGCCTATGCGGCTTGCCCTTTTCCTGCGATGCGCCTCGAAGAGGGCGACGGGGAAGAGGTTCGAGACCGGGCTTTTAGGTCGTTGATTGGGGGACTTGGGTTGAACCACAGGACGTCACGCGGCGCTTACGGGCGTGAGACCGGGATCATCGATCTCGGCCACGAGCCGCCGCTTTCCGTCGATGGTTCTGAAGCCGCCGTCATCGATCGCCGTCGCGTCTCGGTGCAATGGTTCAGCGGAACAATTCTGACCGGACTGTGCGGCGCGGCCCTGATCGGCGGCGCCGTTTTCGCCTCGCTCGACGGCGAGATGACTTTCGCCAAGGTGCCCGAGCGCGTCGAAGGCGCGCTGCGCGGTGCGTTCGGCGCAGCTGATCGCGCCGCCACGCTGCACAAGAGCGACCGCCTGCCGCCGCCGAACGAATCCACGGCCTCGCGCAACATCGTGCGCGTCTCGACGGTGGCCCGCGTCGGCAACCGCGACGTGATGCGGGTGCGTCCCTTCGTCCGGATCGCCGGCAATCTGTCGATGACGACGAGCGATTTGTCGGCGAAGATCCCGCCGTTCAACGCCCAGCGCCTGCTCACCGATGTCGGCTCCGATCCGAAGACCGCATCGGACGATCCGAACAATCCGGAAGCCGTCGAGCCCGATGCCGAGGTGTCCTTCGTCACCAAGGACCTGTCGCCGGTGCTGCCGAAGGCCAAGATTTCCGCAGTGGTCGCGCTCGACGACATCCTGATGCGGGTGCGCGATGCCGCCAACTGGCGCGGCAATGGCGGGGTGCGCTACGCCTCGCTTGCCAATGCCACCGCCGACGTCTCCGGCGCGACCGGCAGGTCTGACATCAACAGATCCGACATCAAGATGGCTTATGCCACCGAAACCTCGCCGTCCGATCCCTATGCCGGCTTCGAGACGCGCGTGGTGCCGGAAAACGTCACGCTGCTGCCCAAGACCAAGGAGCAGATCACCGGCGGCAATCCCAACGGCGAACGCGTCCACATGGTCAAGAAGGGCGACAGCGTCGCTGGCGTGCTGCGCGATCTCGGCGCAACGAGCGAGGAGATCAAGGCGATCACCGCAACGCTTGGGCCTCGCGGCCGCGACGGCGGCCTGAAGGAAGGCGAAAAGCTCCGCATCCTGATGGCGCCCGCAAGCCCCGGCGCAAGGCTGCAACCGTTCCGCGTCGTCGTCGCCAACGACACCATGGTCGAGGCGATCGCGGCGCTGTCCGATCTCGGCAAATACGTCGCGGTCGACGTCTCGAGCATGAACACCGCCACTGAGGCCACGGCGAGCGCCAACAGCGACGACGATGACGATGATGACGGCACCGGCGTGCGGCTCTACCAGAGCATCTACGAGACTGCGATGCGCAACAAGGTGCCGATGCCTGTCATCGACGACATGATCAAGATCTATTCCTATGACGTCGATTTCCAGCGCAAGGTGCAGCCGGGCGATTCCTTCGACGTGTTCTACGCCGGCGAGGACGAGGGCGTGACGTCGAGCGAAAAGAACGATGTGCTGTTCGCCTCGCTCACGGTCGGCGGCGAGACCAAGAAATACTACCGTTTCCAGAGCCCCGATGACGGCGTCGTCGACTACTATGACGAGACCGGCAAGAGCGCGAAGAAGTTCCTGGTGCGCAAGCCCGTCAACAGCGCCATCATGCGCTCCGGCTTCGGCGGGCGCCGCCATCCGATCCTGGGCTTTGTGAGGATGCACACCGGCGTCGACTGGGCCACCGCCTATGGCACGCCGATCTTCGCCGCCGGCAACGGCGTGATCTTGAAGGCCGAGCTCGAGGGCGGCTACGGCAAGTATGTCCGGATCAAGCACAACAACGGCTACGAGACCGGCTATGGTCACTTGTCGGCCTTTGCCAAGGGCATGGAGCCCGGCAAGAAGGTGCGGCAGGGCCAGGTGATCGGCTTCGTCGGTTCGACCGGCGCGTCAACCGGACCGCACGTCCATTACGAAATCCTGGTCAACGGCCGCTTCGTCGACCCGCTGCGCGTGAAACTGCCGCGCGGCCGTTCGCTGGAGGGCCCGATGCTCGCAAGCTTCGAGAAGGAGCGCGACCGGCTCGACGGCATGATGAGCGGTCGCGGCGGCGCCATCGCCCGCATGTCGGACGCAACCGGCGGGCCGTTGCAGGTCACTAACCGGTAGTTGCAGCCGGCCGGGAAATGGCCGGACATCCGCCTCAGCACGAGCGAATGAAGCGCTTTGACGGGACGCCGCCTGATTGCGTCACAACGTCAAGTTTCGTTTGCCAAAGCCGCATGACGGGCGAATACTTTCCAAAAAACGGGAGGTCACGTCATGAAGGCCAGGCTCGCCTGCGCAGCCCTGATCGCCGCGATTTTCGCCACCACGCATGTGTCCGCCGAAACCTGGGAGGTCACGCGACTCGTCCCCGGCTCGGCATTCCACGGCGTGCACGGGCTCGGCATCGACAGGGACGGCCATCTGTTTGCCGGCAGCGTCGCCGGCGCGGCGCTCTACGAGGTCGATATCGCGGGCGGTACCGCCAAGGTTGCAATTCCGGCGCCGGTTGGAATGGCCGACGACATCGCGTTCGCGCCCGACGGCACCATGGCCTGGACCGGTTTCTTGACCGGCGATCTCTATGCGCGCAAGGGCGACGGGCCGATCAAGAAGCTCGCGTCCGGCCTCCCCGGCATCAACTCGCTTGCCTTCCGCAAGGACGGCAGGCTCTACGCCACCACAGTCTTCCTCGGGGACACGCTCTATGAGATCGACGTCGAAGGCGTCAAACCGCCCCGCCAGATCATGGAGAAGATGGGCGGCCTCAACGGCTTCGAGTTCGGTCCCGACGACAAGCTCTACGGACCGCTCTGGTTCAAGGGACAGGTCGCCAGGGTCGACGTCGACACGGCCGAGCTGACCGTCGTTGCCGATGGCTTCAAGGTCCCGGCTGCGGTGAACTTCGATTCCAAGGGCAACCTCTGGGTGGTCGATACCGCGCTCGGCCAGCTCGTCCGGGTCGATCCCAAGTCGGGCGCCAAGAAGATGGTCGCGCAGCTGAAACCGTCGCTGGACAATCTCGCGATCGACGACAAGGACCGCATCTACGTCTCCAACATGGCCGACAACGGCATCCAGCAGGTCGACCCAGTGACCGGCCAGGCGAAGCAAATCATCATCGGCAAGCTCGCGCTGCCCGGCGGCATCGGCGTCAGCTCGGAGAACGGCAGGGACACGATCCACGTCGCCGACGTGTTCGCCTATCGCACGGTGGACGGTGCGACCGGCGAGGTCACCGAGAAGGCGCGCATGCACGCCGCCGGCACCACGCTGGAATATCCGATGAGCGCGACCGCGAAGGGCAACGACGTGATCCTGTCGAGCTGGTTCACCGGCACTGTGCAGGTGATCGATGGCAAGACCGGCGCAACACGCGACATGCTGCACGGCTTCAAGGCGCCGCACGACGCGATCGTGCTCGAGGACGGCAGCATCCTGGTGGCCGAGCTCGGCACCAAATCGCTGGTGCGCGTCAGCGGCGAGCACGGCAAGGATCGCACCACGCTGATCGGCGGTCTCGAAGGACCGATCGGGCTCGTCGGCGGATCGAATGGCGAGGTCTATGTGACCGAGGCCTTTGCAGGCGTCGTCTCCAGAATCGACAGTAACGGCGAGAAAACCGTGGTCGCCAAGGATCTGAAAATGCCTGAAGGCATCGCAAGGGGCCGCGACGGCCAGTTGATCGTGGCAGAAGTGGGTGCCAAGCGGCTGATCGAGATCGCGCCAGAGAGCGGCAAGGTCACCGAGATCGCGGCCAATCTTCCGATCGGCCTGGTCGGCGCGCCGGGCGGCCTGCCGACCCACATTCCGACGGGCGTGGCCATCGGCGCCTCCGGCGTCATCTACTTCAGCTCGGACATAGAGAACGCGATCTACAAGGTCACGAAGAAATAGCAGCCGCTACGCGAGACTTGCTGCGATGGAACCGAGCACCCGGTTCCCGGTTAGACGCCGATGGGAAAGCCGACCAGCAGGAGGATCGCCCCATGACGCGCCTATCACGCGATGATGTGGTCAAGGCCGTGGACCGAGCCGACGACGTCACGATTGCACAAATCATTGGAACCGGCGCGACCGTCGAGGAACTCGCCGAAGCACAGGCCTGGCTCGCCAACGACGAGCCCCTGATCAACGATTTGCGGCCACTTGCGCAGGGCCGGGTGCGCGAGCTCGTGGACATCCTGTCGGAGCTCGAAGAGGACGGCGACGAGGAAGGTCCGGCCGGCCCCGGCTCCATGTCGACACCCAGCTAGCGGCCTGGAGACAGTTCGCCCCGGAGAGGACAACCTCTCCGGGGCGGTTTTCGTTTGCCGCGAGCGCCGCCTCAGTTCAGCTTGCGCTTCGGTACCGGCGCCTCGAACTGGGCAATCTCCGCGGTCTGCGGCGCCTTGCCGTTGAAGGTCAGCACATTGCCTTCCGACGAGATCGCAACGGTATCCCCGTCCTTGACGTCGCCGGCGAGGATCATCTCCGCGAGCGGATCCTGGAGGTAGCGCTGGATCACCCGCTTCAGCGGCCGTGCGCCATAGGCGGGATCCCAGCCCTTGGCGGCGAGCCAGTCGCGGCCAGCGGCATCGAGCGTCAGCACGATCTTGCGATCGGTGAGGAGCTTCTGCAGCCGCGCGAACTGGATCTCGACGATGCGGCCCATCTCGCTCCGCTGCAAGCGGTGGAACAGGATGATCTCGTCGACGCGGTTGAGGAATTCGGGGCGGAAATGCGCCCGCACCATTCCCATCACCTGCTCGCGCACGGCCGAAGTGTCTTCGCCCTCGGGTTGATTCACCAGAAACTCCGAACCGAGATTCGAGGTCATGATGATCAGCGTGTTGCGGAAATCGACGGTACGGCCCTGGCCATCGGTCAGCCGGCCGTCGTCGAGCACCTGCAACAGGACGTTGAAGACATCAGGATGCGCCTTCTCGATCTCGTCGAACAGCACGACCTGATAAGGCCGGCGCCGCACCGCTTCGGTGAGCGCGCCGCCCTCGTCATAGCCGACATAGCCTGGAGGCGCGCCGATCAGCCGCGAGACCGAATGCTTCTCCATGTATTCGGACATGTCGAGGCGGACCATCGCGGTCTCGTCGTTGAAGAGATATTCCGCGAGCGCCTTGGTCAGCTCGGTCTTGCCGACGCCGGTCGGGCCTAAGAACATAAACGAGCCGGTCGGCCGGTTTGGATCCTGCAAGCCCGCGCGCGAACGGCGCACGGCGGTTGCGACCGCACGCACTGCCTCGGCCTGGCCGACGACACGCTTGCCGAGCTGCTCCTCCATCTTGAGCAGCTTCTCCTTCTCGCCCTCCAGCATCTTGTCGACGGGCACGCCGGTCCAGCGCGAGACCACCTGCGCGATGTGGTTGGCGGTGACCGCCTCTTCCATCATCTCGCCGGCGTTCTCCTTGGCCTCGATATCCGCGAGCTTCTTCTCCAGCTCGGGAATCCGGCCATAGGCCAGCTCGCCAGCCTTCTGGAATTCGCCGCGCCGCTGGGCATTGGCCAGCTCGACACGCAAGCCGTCGAGCTCGGCCTTCAGCTTCTGGGCATCGGAGAGCTTGCTCTTCTCCGCGCTCCAGCGCGCCGTCAGCGCCGCCGATTTTTCCTCGAGCTCGGCAAGGTCCTTCTCCAGGGTCTGGAGCCGGCTCTTCGAGCCGGGATCGTTTTCCTTCTTCAGCGCCTCCTGCTCGATCTTGAGCCGGATGATCTCGCGATCCAGCGAATCCAGCTCTTCCGGCTTGGAATCAACCTGCATCTTCAGCCGTGCCGCGGCTTCGTCCATCAGGTCGATCGCCTTGTCGGGCAGGAAGCGGTCGGTGATGTAGCGGTTGGACAGCATCGCGGACGCCACCAGCGCGGAATCGGTGATCCGCACGCCATGGTGCTGCTCGTACTTGTCCTTGAGCCCGCGTAGGATCGAGATGGTGTCCTCGACCGAGGGCTCGCTGACGAAGATTGGCTGGAAGCGCCGCGCCAGCGCGGCGTCCTTCTCGACGTGCTTCTGATATTCGTCGAGCGTGGTCGCGCCGATGCAGTGCAACTCGCCGCGGGCGAGCGCGGGCTTGAGCAGGTTGGAAGCGTCCATCGCGCCGTCGCCTTTGCCGGCGCCGATCAGCGTGTGCATCTCGTCGATGAACAGGATGAAATTCCCCTCGCTCCCGGTCACTTCCTGGAGGACGGCCTTCAGCCGCTCCTCGAATTCGCCGCGGTACTTTGCACCGGCGATCAGGGCGCCGAGGTCGAGCGACAGCAGCCTCTTGTCCTTCAGGCTCTCCGGCACGTCGCCATTGACGATGCGCCGCGCAAGGCCTTCGGCGATGGCGGTCTTGCCCACCCCGGGCTCGCCGATCAGGACGGGATTGTTCTTGGTCCGGCGCGACAGCACCTGGATCGTGCGGCGGATCTCCTCGTCGCGGCCGATGACCGGATCGAGCTTGCCGTCGCGCGCCGCCTGGGTCAGGTCGCGGGCATATTTCTTCAGTGCGTCATAGGCGTTCTCGGCCGTCGCAGAGTCCGCGGTGCGGCCCTTGCGCAGCGCTTCGATCGCCGCGTTGAGATTTTGCGGGGTGACGCCGCCCTTGGCGAGGATGCTGCCTGCCTCGCTGGTCTTCTCGAGCGTCAGGCCTAGCAGCAGCCGCTCGACGGTGACGAAGCTGTCGCCGGCCTTCTCGCCGGCCTTTTCGGCGGCGTCGAAGGTGCGGGCGAGATCGGGCGCGAGATAGATCTGCCCGGCGCCGCCGCCACTGACCTTCGGCACCTTGCCCAGGGCCTCCTCGGTCGCCTTCAGAATTGCACGGGAATTGCCGCCGGCGCGGTCGACCAGACCGGCAGCGAGCCCCTCATTGTCGTCCAAGAGGACTTTCAGCACGTGCAGGGTGGAAAACTGCTGGTGCCCCTCGCGCATCGCGAGCGACTGCGCCGACTGGATGAAGCCCCTGGAGCGTTCGGTATACTTCTCGATATTCATGTCTTTTCTGTCCCTCGGCCTGCCCTCGGAGCCCTCTCAGGCACTCCAACGGCATCTTCATTGGGTTTCCGCTGGCCGCGTTGACGTTCCTCAACCGACAGCGGTCGTTAGCAGCCGGCGCTGGCGCCGGCCTGACCCAGATGTGGGAAGCCTGCCGCTGGATCGAAAGAGGCGCGTTCACAATTTCGTGCGCCGATCCGCCCGTTGGCGGAGCACGGCCGAATCCCTTAAGTAGCGGCATGACCCTTAGTGCAATGACAGCCAGCCAGACTGCCGAGATCACCGGTCTCTTCCGCTATCCGATCAAGGGCCTGACGCCGGAGTCCCTGCCGCGCGTCTCCTTGCGGATCGGCCAGACCCTGCCCGCCGACCGCCGCTACGCCATCGAGAACGGCCCGAGCGGGTTCGATCCCGAGCAGCCCGAGTGGAAGCCGAAGATCCAGTTCCTGATGCTCGCCCGGAATGAGCGGCTGGCCGAGCTCGACAGCCGCTTCGATGACGCCACCAACGTCTTGACTATCCGCAGGGACGGCCAGGTCGTCGCCAGTGGCGACCTCGAGACCGCCGCCGGGCGCGCGGCCGTCGAACGCTATTTCACCGAGAATTTTCAGCCGGAACTGAAGGGGCCACCGAAGCTGCTGTCCGGCCGCGACCACAGCTTCTCCGACGTCGCCCGCAAGGTGGTCTCGATCATCAATCTCGGGAGCGTCCGCGCCATCGAACGTATGCTCGGCGCCACGGTCCACCCACTACGCTTCCGCGCCAATCTCTATGTCCAAGGTTGGCCGGCCTGGTCCGAGCTCGACCTCGTCGACCAGACGCTCGCGATCGGACAGGCACGGTTGAAGATCGTCAAGCGCATCAAGCGCTGCCCTGCCACCAACGTCGACCCGGTGACGGCCAAGCGCGACCTCGAGATCCCGCCGGCGCTCTCGCGTAATCTCGGCCACATGGATTGCGGCATCTATGCCGAGGTCATCACCGACGGCGAGATCGGTGTCGGCGATGCGATCGCGGTGGAAGAGCCGAGATTGGTGTGAGCTAGCACCGCTGCTGTAGGGTGAGCAAAGGCGCTCTTGCGCCGTGCCCACCATCTTACCAAACCGGACGGAAACGGTGGGCACGCTTCGCTTTGCCCACCCTATGGCACTACGGCACTGTCACTCCGTCAATTCGGCATCACATACGCATAGATCCGGCCGCGCGAGACCGGCGCCTCGCGGACGCGGTTGCCGTTGTTGCCGGAGATCATGATCGGATTGCCCCGCGCGTCGATGCCGGTGATGATGCCGACATGACCGCCCCGGCCGCCGCGCGACATCACCGCGATGGCGCCGACCTGCGGACCGGAGACACGCGTGCCGTAGCGCGCGAACGAGCTCGCCATGTCCGATCCGGTGCCGTGGTGACCGGTTTTCTCAAGTACCATGTTCATGAAACGCGCACACCAAAGGCTGCCGCGCCCGGTCGGATTGCCACCGACATAGCGGCGCGCCTCCGAGACGAGGCCCGATCCGCCGCCAAAGCCACCACCGCTCGTCGCCATGCCTTCGCCGCCGCTCATGGCCATTCCGCCGCTGCCGCTCATGATCCTTCCACCACTACCGCTCATGGCCATTCCGCCATCGCTGCTCACGGTCGTGCCGCCGCTATTGGCATTCGGGTCATAGCTGGCAAAGGTGTTGCCGAAACCGCTCGCTTGCAACTGTGCCGCGCTGCGCTCGAAGCGCGAGCTGCGTGCATGGTGCCGGTCATGATGATGTCTGGTGTGGTGCACGTCAGCGTGCCGCTCTGCGCTATGACGATGATGAGGCCGTGCCGAGGCCGGAGACGAGAACGCGGCGACCGCCGCGAAGAAAAGCGCCAGCGCGAGAACACAACGCGACAGGCGAGACGCAAACAACTCGAACATTCTTCATCCTTCGTTGACACCCCCACTTCCCAGTCGGCCCGTGCGGTGGCCGAGGCATGTCTGGCCGTTAAGCCGCCCGATGTGGCGAGAAAAAGACGCCACGCCGGCGAATAGCTGCGATGATCTTGCGTCGGTGCTGGCTCGAGGCTGCCGCATTGCGGACAACAACATTAACTGCGATCCTCTGCGCACGGCTTGAAGAGAGGGAAACAGTTAATGCCCCACGCCACGACCAGCGATGACGTCCGCATCTATTTCGAACAAGCGGGTCAGGGAACGCCGATACTTTTTCTGCACGAGTTCGCGGCCGACTACAGCAATTGGGAGCCGCAGATGCGCTACTTCTCGCGCGGCCATCGCTGCATCACCTATTCGGCGCGCGGCTACACGCCGTCCGACGTGCCCGATGGCGAGGTCTACACCTACAAGCATTTCTACACCGACGCGCTCGCCGTGCTCGATCATCTCGGAATCGAGCGCGCGCATCTCGTCGGCTTATCGATGGGCGCATACTCATCGCTCCAGATCGGACTCAATGCGCCGCAGCGCGCGCTGTCGATGACGCTGGCCGGCGTCGGCTCCGGCTCGGAGCTCGAGAATCTCGACGCCTGGCGCAAGCAGTGCCGGGCCAATGCCGAGCAGTTCGAGACGTCAGGCGCGGCCGAGGTCGCAAAAGTCACGCGCGAGGCGCCGAGCCGGATTCCCTTCCTGGTGAAGGATCCGCGCGGCCACGCCGATTTCTACGCCGCGCTGGCGCGCCACGATGCAAAGGGATCGGCCCGCACGATGCGCGGCTTCCAGGGCGGCCGCCCCTCGATCTACACCATGGCGGATGCGATCAGAGCGGTGGCGAGTCCGGCGCTGATCATCTGCGGCGACGAGGACGATCCGTGCATCGGTGCGAGCCTGTTCTTGAAGAAGCATCTGCCCGCCGCGGGACTCGCGATGTTTCCGAAGTCTGGCCATGTGCTCAACCTCGAAGAGCCCGCGCTGTTCAACGCGAGCGTGGAGCGGTTCGTCACGCTTGTGGAAGCGGGGCGATGGCCGGTGCGCGATCCGAGATCGCTGGCGGCGGGGTAGTCTGAGCTCTCGCCACACACTCCCCGTCATTCCCTGCGAAGGCGGGGAATCCAGTACGCCGCGGCTTCTCCGTATCACGACGCCGCCTCTGGAATACTGGATCGCGGTCAAGCCGGGCGATGACAGCAGAGCGCATCGATGCGCTCGCAATGACGGCGCGGCCTACTTCCTTCCACCCCGGCTCAGCAGAAACACGCCCTGCTCGCCGAACATGTTCCACACCCACCACGGCAATCGCAGCCGCAGCGGGCGGCCGTAGAGATCGAGCGCCTCGGCGCGCTCCATCTTGACGCCGATTGCGTCGCAGAGCTCGACGAAATCCTTAATGGTGCAGAAATGGATGTTGGCGGTGTCGTACCAGGTCGCCGGCAAATTCTCGGTGCGCGGCATGTGGCCGCCGATCAGGAGCTGGAGCCGCATCTTCCAGAAGCCGAAATTCGGGAACGAGACGATGGCGCGGCGGCCGATGCGCAGCAAGTTCTCCAGCACCACGCGCGGCTGCCGCGTCGCTTGCAGCGTCTGCGACAGGATCACGTAGTCGAAGGCGTCGTCGGGATAGTTGACGAGGTCGGTGTCGGCATCGCCCTGCACCACCGCAAGGCCCTTGGCGACGCAGCGGTTGACGCCCTCGCGCGACAGCTCGATGCCGCGGCCGTCGATGCCGCGCGTCTCCAGCAGCTGCAACAGGTCGCCGTCGCCGCAGCCGACGTCGAGGACCTTCGATCCGGGCTTGACCATCTCGGCGACCAGCAGATGGTCGGCGCGGAAATGAGCGGATTGCTCCGCAGTGAAACCGTTTAGCGGCAGCACTTCCTGTACAGACATCGCCAGCCGTCCCTATTGATTGTTCTTGCCGGTAAGCCCGCGGGCCTTGCCGGCCGATTGCAGGAAGGCGCGGGAGATGTCGAAGAATTCGGGCACGTCGAGCAGGAAGGCGTCGTGGCCGCGATCGGTCTCGATCTCGGCGAACGACACCCGTGCGCTCGACGCATTCAGCGCGTGCACCAGCGCGCGCGATTCCGAGGTCGGGAACAGCCAGTCGCTGGTGAAGGAGACCACGCAGAAGCGGGTCTGGATGCCCGCAAACGCTTTCGCCAGCACCCCGCCATGGTCGGCGGCGATGTCGAAATAATCCATCGCGCGGGTCAGATAGAGATAGGAGTTGGCGTCGAAGCGCTCGACGAAGGAGGATCCCTGGTAACGCAGATAGGATTCGACCTGGAAGTCGGCGTCGAACGAGAAGGTCGGCAGCTCGCGGTCCTGCATGCGCCGGCCGAATTTGCGGTGCAGCGCCGCGTCCGACAGATAAGTGATGTGCGCGGCCATGCGAGCGACCGCGAGGCCGCGATGCGGATGAATGCCGTGATCGGCATAGCCGCCATTGTGCCAGTCGGGATCGGCCATCACGGCCTGACGGCCGAGTTCGTGGAAGGCGATGTTCTGCGCCGAGTGCCGCGTCGAACATGCGATGGCGAGCGCAGAGAACACGCGGGCAGGATAGGCCGCGGTCCATTGCAGCACCTGCATGCCGCCCATCGAGCCGCCGACCACCGCGAACAGCGTGTCGATGCCGAGCCGGTCGATCAGCATCGCCTGCGCGCGCACCATGTCGGGAATGGTGATGACAGGGAAATCGAGACCCCACACCTTGCCGGTCGCGGGATTGATCGAGGCCGGCCCGGTCGAGCCCATGCAGCCGCCGATCACGTTGGAGCAGATGATGAAGTAATGCTTGGGATCAATCGGGCGGCCCGGGCCGACCAGCGTCTCCCACCAGCCGGGCTTGCCGGTGACCGGATGCACATTGGCGACGTGCTGATCGCCGGTCAGCGCATGGCAGATCAGAACGGCGTTGGAGCGATCTGGATTGAGCTCGCCATAGGTCTGGTAGGCGATCTGGAACGGGGAAAGATCGACGCCGCAATCGAGCCGCAGCGGCTGGTCCGCGCCGAACTTCGCGACCTGCGAGCTCGGATGATCGACCTCATGCGAGCGGTCGTCGGCACTGATCGCGGGGGCACTGATCGCGGGACTCGGCACAGACTTGACGCCAACCATCATCGACCTCGTTTGCGACTGCCGCTAGAGCGCCGCTGACATCAGGCCATGAAAAACCCAGCCTGAACGATAGGTTCGGCCGGGATCGGAAGCGTCCCCGGCCTGTTTAGCGAGTTTTTTAACGTGGCTGCAAGCCGGCCGGCTCAAATGACCACGGAACCGGCAAAACCTACTGGCTTGGGCGGTTTTCGTCAAGTCGCGGTCCGGATTAACCAAATTCCTCTCGGTTACGCCCGCTGAAAAGGCCGTGATTTCTCTTTGCTTTCGCAGCCCCGACTGCCTAATCAGGACATCGACCGCAACGGGCCCGAACTTACCAATTGGCTTGGCCGGTCCGTATTGGAACGCCTCTCAACAGTCCCAGTCAGATATGTCCCAACGTCCGCCCGCGCCACCATCGCTCCAGGAATTGCGCAAGGAGATCGACGCGATCGACGAGGGCATGCATCGCCTGTTGATGCAGCGCGGCGACATCATCGACCGCCTGATCCAGGTGAAGCAGACGCAGGAGGTCGGCTCGGCGTTCCGCCCGGCGCGCGAGGCCGCCATGATGCGCGACCTCGTGCAGCGCCATCGCGGCATCCTGCCGCTCGACACGGTCGAGAGCATCTGGCGCGTCATCATCTCCACGTTCACTTACGTGCAGGCGCCGTTCTCGGTGCATGCCGACATCTCGGTGAGCGAGCCGGCGATGCGCGATTCCGCGCGATTCCATTTCGGCTTCACCGTGCCCTACATCGCGCATTTCAGCGCGCAGGCCGCGGTCGAGGCGGTGGCGAAATCCAAGGGCGATCTGGCGCTGGTCTCGGCGACCTCGAGCCGCACGCCGTGGTGGCTCGAGCTTGAAGCGGACGGCGCGCCAAAAATCATCGCGCGGCTGCCCTTCGTCGAGCGCGCCGACCATCCGGCCGCACTGCCGGTGTTCGCGATCTCGCGCGTCGCCGACAGTGCCCTGGTGACGGAGGTCGAGACCTTCAGCGTGCGCGTCTCGGGCTGGAACGCCGAGGTCGCGCGCGCGCTGTCGCCGCTCGCCGAGATCGTGGCGGTGCCCGATACCGCCTTCGACGGCGCGGCGCTGCTGGTCTCAGTCACCGGCACGACCAGCATCGACAAAATCAAGGCTGCCCTGATCGAGGCGGGGGCCTCGGTGCGCTCCACGGCCCTCGTCGGCAGCCACGCAACGCGCTATACGGTGGCCCCGACCGGGCCGAAATCGTAAGTCACGCGCCCAGCCACTTTCGGAGTTGAAGATGTCGCGCCCCGTGCCGAATCCCGGCATTCTCGATATTGCGCCCTACACGCCCGGCAAGAGCCCGGTGGCGGAGCCGGGCCGCAAGGTGTTCAAACTCTCGGCCAACGAGACCCCGTTCGGGCCCTCGCCGAAGGCGATCGAAGCGTTCAAGCGCGTGGCGGATCATCTGGAAGACTATCCGGAAGGCACCTCGCGCGTGCTGCGCGAAGCGATCGGCCGCAGCTTCGGTCTCGATCCCAATCGCATCATCTGCGGCGCCGGTTCGGACGAGATCCTCAATTTGCTCGCCCACACCTATCTCGGTCAGGGCGACGAGGCGATCTCGACCACCCACGGCTTCCTGGTCTACCCGATCGCCACCATGGCGGTCGGCGCGAAGAACGTCGTCGCGCAGGAGACCAACCTCACCTGCGACGTCGACGCCATCCTGAAGGCGGTGACACCGAAGACGAAGCTGGTCTGGCTCGCCAACCCCAACAATCCGACCGGCACCTATGTGCCGTTCGACGAGGTCAAGCGGCTGCGCGCCGGCCTGCCCTCGCATGTGCTGCTAGTGCTGGACGCCGCCTATTGCGACTACGTTTCGCGTAACGACTATGAAATGGGGATCGAGCTGGTCGCCACCACCGAGAACACGGTGGTGACGCATACCTTCTCCAAGATCCACGGCCTTGCCGCGCTGCGCATCGGCTGGATGTTCGGCCCCGAGCACGTCGTCGACGCCGTCAACCGCATCCGCGGCCCGTTCAACGTATCGACGCCGGCGATGTACGCCGCGGTCGCCGCGATCGAGGACACCGCGCACCAGGCGATGTCGAAGCAGTTCACCGAGACCTGGCGCAACTGGCTGACCGAGGAGATCGGCAAGCTCGGGCTCAAGGTCACGCCGAGCGTCGCCAATTTCGTGCTGATCCACTTCCCGACCGAGGGCAAGACCGCGGACGCAGCCGACGCCTACCTCACCAAGCGCGGCCTCGTGCTGCGCGCGCTGAAGAATTACGGCCTGCCGCATTCGCTGCGCATGACCATCGGCACCGAAGAGGCCAACCGCCTCGTCGTCGAGGCCTTGCGCGACTTCATGGCCAGCAAATGAGCGTTGATCCACACTTCCAGCGCGTCGCGCTGATCGGCTTCGGCCTGATCGGCGGCTCGATCGCGCGCGCTGCGAAGCTCCAGGGCCTCGCCTCCGAGATCGTCACCACCGCGCGCTCGGAGAAGACGCGCGCGCGGGTGATGGAGCTCGGCATCGTCGATCAGGTCGTCGCGACCAATGCGGAAGCGGTGAAGGATGCCGATCTCGTCATCCTCTGCATTCCCGTTGGCGCCTGCGGGGAGGTGGCGCGGGAGATCGCTGATCATCTCAAGCCCGGCGCTGTTATCTCCGACGTCGGCTCGGTGAAGGGCGCGGTGGTCAGGGACATGGCGCCGCATCTGCCGAAGACCGTTCATTTCGTGCCGGCGCATCCCGTGGCGGGCACTGAGCATTCGGGGCCTGATTCGGGCTTCGCCGAGCTCTTCATCAACCGCTGGTGCATCCTCACGCCGCCGGAGGGCGTCGATCCGTCGGCCACCGATCGCCTGCGCGCGTTCTGGGCGGGGATGGGCGCCAAGGTCGAGGTGATGACGCCGGATCATCATGATCTCGTGCTCGCGATCACCAGCCATCTGCCGCATCTGATCGCCTACACCATCGTCGGCACCGCCGACGAGCTGGCGCAGGTGACGGAGTCCGAGGTGATCAAGTTCTCGGCCGGCGGCTTTCGCGATTTCACCCGCATCGCCGCATCCGACCCGACGATGTGGCGCGACGTGTTCCTCGCCAACAAGGAGGCGGTGCTGGAGATGCTCGGCACCTTCACCGAGGATCTGGCCAAGCTCACCCGCGCCATCCGCCGCGGCGACGGCGAGGCGCTGTTCGAGCACTTCACCCGCACCCGCGCGATCCGGCGCGGCATCGTCGAGATCGGCCAGGATTCGGCCGCCCCGGATTTCGGTCGCCAGCACGGGCAGCTCGACAAGAAACCGGGCTAACAACGATCCTCGATTGTGGAGATGCGGCAGCGACCGGCGAGACCGGCGCCGATCTGCAGGCTCACGCCCAGCATCCAGGTCGCGCCAAACAGGAGATTGCCGGCGGGATCGGACGTCTCGTCGAACACGAAAGCATAGAGCGCGAGCAGGCCTGCTCCGGCAGCGAGGAACGTGCCGGTCGCGCTGGCAAGACCGATCAACGCGGATCGATGCGCAGGCCGGGCCTGAAGCTGCGGCCAGCGCGGGATGTCGATCCCGAGATAGGCGCCGATCATTCCGAGCACGATCAGAAGAAATGTGAATTCGACGGTGTCGAACCAGGGCAGCTCGGCCCGCATCAGCAACGCGGCGACGAAGGTGGCGCCGACCGCGCCCGTCATCGCCAGGCCAAGCCGGGCGACGACGCGCGCGAGCCGAAGAATCAGAAGACTGTCGGACAATAGCCACTCACTGTAGATCAGAACGGATAGTACCGGATCTGCGTCATGACGATGTTGTCGTCGGTCTTGGGCGCACCGCCGACACCGGCGAAGGCGAAGCGTTGCGTGTAGGAATACTGCACGCCGGCTTTGAGCGTGCCGTATTTGCCCTGGTAGATTGTGTCGTAGATGCCGGCGGTGATCTGCCGGACTTCCTTGGTGTTGCCGTTACAGGTCGCGGCCGGCGTGTTCTCGGTAAAGCAGCCGGTGTTGTTGTAGAGCGGATTGCCGTAGCCGAACGGCACCGTTCCCACATTGGCGAAATTGGCCTTGGCCTTTTCCAGGCCCGCATAGCTGTAGACATCCAGGCTTGGTGTTGCGTGCCAGATCAGGCCGACCGCGGCCGCCGTGATCGTCAGCGGCAGCACCGTGCCATCCTGCGCCACTGCGGCATCGGGGAATGGCGTCGCCGTGAAGCGGCCGAGCACGCCGTGCGCGCCGTAGAGCTGGAGGTCGAGGGTCTTCGGAATCAGCTCGGCAAACACGTGGCCGCCGAAGCTGCCGGTGTCATAGCTGTGGTTGGCGCCGTTGAAGCGATCGAACAGCTGGCGATAGAGCGCCCAGGCTTCGACATGCAGCTTGTAGGGCCCGAGCCGCGGATCCCACGCCGCCTTCATCGTGACGTCGGGCACCTGATTCAAGCTGACATTGTTGAGGTTATTGAAGAAGCTGCCGCCCGGCCCGGTCAGATTGACCTGGAGGGTCGGGTTGAGCACGCCTTGCGGGCCGACCGCAGGCGTGCCGACCGTCGGCGTGTTGCCGCCAAAGAACGCGGTCTGTGGATTTTCGATCGACGCCGCAAGCTTGAACTCGGGCCCGATGTCCTTCCAGACGCGAAGACCCGGCTGCCGAGCCGCCAAAAATCCCGGAACGGATTCGAAGTCGATCACGCCGGGCGCGTCGACGCCACGGGGATCGATACCCGATTTGACCGGCGCGTTGAGCGACCAGGATTGTCCGGCGAGGAAGTGCAGGCCGAGATCGGTTCGGTCGAGCTCGAGGCTGAGTTGCCGCATCCGCGGGTTGAAGGAGTTGGTGGCAACCGAGCTCGCTGTCTGCGCCGCGCCCTCGAAGTCGATTTCGCCGTAGCCGGCGAGATGCGTATCGGGATCGGCGTTGCCTTCAGCGAGCACCGAGAACCTGCTCTGGCGCGCGGAAAAGCGCGACTCCGGAACGTAGAAATTGTGCGCCTGCTGATACGGAATGAAATTGTAAACGGAGCCAGTATCGGACGCGATGTTGCGCGAACGGTAGATACCGGTGAGATCGACCCAGCCGCCGAATGTCAGCGTGATGCCCTTGTAGCAGATCTTGCCGCCCGCGCATGCCTCGACGGGGAGGGCCTTGTAGGTCCCCGGCATCGGCATGGCTTTGGCCTGCACGGCTTCGACCTGGCGCGTCTTACGCGCCTCCGAATCCACCTTCTGCTGCAGCTCCTTCAGCTTGGCCTTCAGCGCCTGGATTTCTGATGTGACATTGCCGTCGGCACGCGCCTGTCCCGAGCAGGCAGCGAGTAGTCCCAGCATGAGTCCGCGAGTGATGATCCGCACGTAAGCCTCCCTCCACTTGGGAAGCAGGTCCTGATGGTTGCGCCCCCGGCGCGTGCTTGCTTCCCTGGTGTGAAGTGACTTGAATTCGGCGGCGGTTATTCGCTGGCCCGTGCATCTTCTGCATCACGTTTTTCTCAAGCTCCCTTTCGGAATAATTCGGTGGCTGCTCCGATCCGCTCGCGCGCGATGACCGCATGCGACGCAACGCGCATTGGGCCCGACCGGGACATGGCCGGGCCCAACTCCGCGGCGCGCAGATCTCAAGGGGGATGCCGGCTATTTGCCCTTGGTCGCGCGGATCACCGTGGGACGCTGTGATTTCGGTGAGGGAACGAATGCCATCGTTTCCCGCGTCGCGGGATTCGCGAGGCTGCGATCGCCATTTGGATACATCGAGGCATAAGCAGCCGGCTCCTGCATTTGCCACTGCCACTGCGCGAGCGCCGGCGTCACCGATGCGGCCGAGATGGCGACGGCGGCAACGAACAGCTTGGACTTGGTCATGGTAGTCTCTCCTGCCTGGGCGGACCGCATCATCGTGCGGTCGACATGGAGAGAGAGCGGCGTTTGCGGCTCCGCATTCCCGCGTGTGCAATCACGATCCGGGGAAGGAATCGTGACGACGGTTCGTGGTGAGTTCGTGGCCCGGATGGAGCGAAGCGCAATCCGGGACAATGTCAGCCGCGGTCAGAATCCCGGATTTCGCTTCGCTTCATCCGGCTACGGCGGTCAATACAGCGGCGGGATCTGGCCAACCTTGACCGGACCGAGCAGCACGGCGCCGTCGACGAATTTCAGCGGGAAGCTGCGCGCCTTCTTGCCTTCCAGCGTGCCCTCGGTGCCGATCGAATTGATGCCGGCGGCAACGCCCGCATTGGCGTTCTGCTTGATGACCTTGCCGAGACCGGGCACGGCGCGGTCGAGCGCGCCGAACAGATTGTTGAGGTCCTGCGACTTCACGCCAGGCGCGACGCGGTCGAGGGTCGCCTGCGGCACGCCCTCCTCCAGCATCTTTTCGATGCCGAGCGCCGGGATCACGCGCTCGAGGCCCGTCACCGTCATCTGCAATTCGCCGTCGAGACGGCCATTGGCGGAGAGGCCGAGCGTGCCGGCCGCAACCGCGATCATCTCGCCCTGCTGGATGCGCGACTGCACGATCTCGATATGGCCCCCGGCGGCCTGGATCTCGCGGAAGCGCTGCGGCCAGGGTTTGGGCGTGAGGTCGGAAAGCCCCGTGATCTTCGCGCGCGTGTCCGCTTCGAACGGCTCGGCGAGCAGCGGATGAACGCCCTGGATGCTGCCTTGCGCGACGTGAAGCACGGTCTCGATCACGGGATGACCGGAGGTCGATCCGTCGGCGAGGCGGCCGTGCAGCTCGACCTGCTTGGCGCGCGCCAGCGGCACCTGCACGCTGCCGTCGAGCCGGTTGAGATTGGGATCGTCGAACACGAGGGACGCCCGATCCGGCACCGCCGGCAGGCCGACCACGCTGCTCCGGCCCTTGCTCCAGTTCACCACGAAGGTGTTTTGCGTGACGCCGTCGACAAGGGTCGCCGGCGCGGAGAATTCGGCGATGACGTGCCTGGGATCGTAGACCTGGGCCACCACTAGGATGTTGTCGAGCTTCGCCGTGAACGGCGTCTTGCTGGCGTTCTGCGACACCAGTGCGACGCTGGCGCCGGAGCACTGGACCTCGAAGCGGAACGGGAAGCCGGCGATCGAGCGCTTGGCGCAATCATAGATGCGGCCGGCCTTGGCCTCCTGCGCGCGCCAGGCGTCAGCAGCCACTTCGGCCTGCGAGGCCGCAAAGAACCAGAAACAGCTCCACGCCACGGCGAGGATCAGGAGGAGAACGGGTGCGATGAAAAGGCGCCAACGGGAGCGCCGGCCTGCGGCAACGGTCATATCGGACATGCGGCGACCCTTTGACCCCAGATTTTGTCAAATGTAAGCGGGTCCGGCCCCCGACGAAAGGCGGAGAATTCGCTTCGCTTGGGGGACCAGTTCTGGTAGCCGTGCCCCGAAATGTCGGAAATCACCCTCCCCTCCGTCACCACCGCCAAGGGCGAGCTCTGGGTGTTCGGCTACGGCTCGCTGATGTGGCGGCCGGGCTTCGCATTCGAGGAGCGCGTCCCGGCGCGGCTGGTCGGCGAGCATCGCGCGCTCTGCGTCTATTCCTTCGTGCATCGCGGCACGCCAGAGAAGCCGGGTCTGGTGCTCGGGCTCGATCGCGGCGGTGCCTGCCGCGGCATCGCCTTCCGCGTCGCTGAAAAGAACCGCGCCGACGTCGTCGCCTACTTGCGCGCGCGCGAGCAGGTCACCTCGGTCTATCGCGAGGTGATGCGCTCGGTTTGGCTCGAGAACGACGCGCGCCAGCGCGTCTCCGCGCTCGCTTATGTCGTCGACCGCGGCCATGTCCAATATGCCGGCCGGCTGTCGCTCGCCGAGCAGCACCGCCACGTGATCCAGGGCCACGGCCAGTCCGGCGCCAACCGCGACTACGTCACGGCGACGGTGAAGGCGATCGAGGCCGAGGGATTTCGCGATGCGCAGCTGCATCAGCTTGCGGCGATGCTGCATGGTGATGCGCATTCGCTGCACGCGCCGGCTCCGGTCGAAGATCGCGAGAATCGCTAGCTCGCCGACGGCGCGTAGCTCGGCGCCGAGCCGATCAGTTGCTCCTGCTCTTTCCGGCCCGCTTCGACGAGGCGAGCAGTCGCCTCCTCGATGGCGGCTTGCACGCGCTTGAGAAACTCGTCCTTCGGCAGGCCCGGCGGCAGCGGATCGAGGAACTCCACCACCAGGGTGCCGGGATAGCGCATGAAGGTGCGGCGCGGCCAGAACAGGCCGGAATTGAGCGCGATCGGCAGGCAGGCTACGCCGCAGGACGAATAAATCTGCGCAAAGCCGGTCTTGTAATCGGGCGGCGCGCCCGGCGCGCGGCGCGTGCCTTCCGGAAAGATCACGAACTGGCGGCCGCTGCGCACCGCCTCGCGCGCGCGGCGCGTCATGTCGAGCAGCGCCTTCACGCCGGCCTTGCGGTCGATCGCGATCATCCCGGTCTTGACCAGGAATTGGCCGAACACCGGAATCTGCATCAGCTGGCGCTTGAGGATGAAGATCGGGCGATCGAAGAAGCCCGGCAATACGAACGTCTCCCAGAACGACTGATGCTTCGCCACGATCACCAGCGGTCCTTGCGGGATCTTCTCGACACCGCGGAATTCCACCCTGATATTGCAGACCACGCGCATCAGAAACAGCGTCGCCTTCGCCCACCATTCCGCGACCGTCAGCAGGGCGCGCGGCGGCAATGCGAAGGTCGGCAGCGCCACGATCGAGAGGCACACCAGCACGGTGTAGAACAGCACGTTGAACACGAGCGAGCGCAGGAAAATCAGGAACATCGAAAAGTCCGATCAATTGGCCTGTGCGGTGGCGGGCCGCTTCGGTTGCTGGCCTTGAGGCTGCTCCGACATCTCGGGCGAAAGGTCAATCCCGAAATCCTCCAGCCGGACCCTGACCTCCGCCGCGACGTATTTGACATATTCGGACAACAGCAGCCGCAACGTGGAGGCCGAGGTCCACCACGGCTCCTCGCGCCATTTCTCGCCCACCACCGCGAACGGGATCAGCGTCGTCTCGGGCATCGCGTGCGAGAATTCCACCAGCGCGCGCGGCATGTGATAGTTCGAGGTGACCACGATCAGCGATTTGAACCCGCGCCCCTCGGCCCAGCGCCGCGTCTCGGCCGCATTGCCGCGGGTGGAGACAGCGGTACGGTCGAGATCGACGCAGCAATGCATGAAGGATTGGTTCTCCGGCAGCGTCCGGGAGATGTCGCCCGCGGTCGAGGTCGGATGCACGCCGGAGATCAGCAGCCGCTGGCCGTAGCCGGCAGCTAACAGCTCCATCGCATCCGGTACCCGCGAGGAGCCGCCGGTCAGGACCACGATGCCGTCGGCCTTGCGGCTTGGGGCGATCTCGGCGCCGCGCAATTGCGACAGGAAAGCGACGAAGCCAGTCGCCGCGCCGACGAAAGCGAACGCGATCGTCGATACCAATGCCGCGCGGAGCCAGCCGCGCGGCAGTTTCGGCGATCGATCGTCGGCCCTTGAGGTCATGTGATGTCGGTGATCCCTTACCGAGGTGATTTTAGAACGTTTTGAGGCGAAGTGGAGTCCGGTTTGTTGGGCTCTGCAAACGCAACGGACCACAACTCTGTCCGCGTAGGTGGTGCGCTCCCTCGCCCGGCTCCTGTCCGCCGGAGCCTTGGCGAAGGTGGATGCGGGGCCGCGACGAGCTTCGCTCGCGCTGAGAGGGTTGGGGTGAGAGGGACTCTCCGCGAGGACGGTAGCAGTTGGACTCGCGGAGAGTCCCCTCACCCGAAATCCGCGCTTTCAGCGCGAATTCCGGCCTCTCCCCGCAAGCGGGGAGAGGCGAAGAAACCTCAATCGACATCATTCAGCGTCGCGAACAGGGTCTGGCGCGAGGCGGCGGCGGTGATGGCGCCGATCAGCACCGCCTGGACCGCGAGCACGACATAGCCGGATGGCCGCAGCGAGAAGGTGCCGAGCAGCGCGGCGAACTGGTCACCGACGGGCGTACCGGAAAACCAGCCTGCGATCGACTCGGAGAAGCCGAACAACAGCATGGCCACGCCACCGCCGATCACGCCGCCCTCCAGCCCGAGGCGGAGGAAATGGCGCAGGAAGTGATTGGCGATATAGCGGTCGCCGGCGCCAACGAAATGCAGCACCTCGACGATCGGGCGGTTCGCCGCCATGGCGCCGCGGGTTGCGAACGAGACCGAGATAATGGTCGCGACGATAACCAGCGCGAGGATGCCGATGCCGGCGAGCACGATGGCGTTGGTCATCGAGCGCATCCGCTCGATCCAGGCGCGGTGATCGTCGACGCTGGCGCCCGGCGCCACCTGCATCACGCGGGCACGCAGGGCGCCGAGATCGAGCGCCGTGCCGGGCTGCACGCGCGCGATGATCATACGCGGCACCGGCAGGTCGTCCATCGACAGGCCGGTGCCAAGCCATGGCTCGAGCAGCTTGGCGCTTTCGTCCTTGGTGAACGGCCTGACCTCGACAATGCCGGCCTGCGCGCGCATTGCCTCGGTCACCGCCGCGGTATCGCGTTCGAGATCGCGCCCCGATTGCGGACGCACCTGGATGGTGATCTCGCTCGCGACATCCGACTGCCATTCGGCGGCGGAGGCGCTGACGAGCAGCACGGTGCCCGTCGCCATCGAGGCGAGGAAGCTCATGATGGCGACGACGGCAACCAGCGCGCGGCCGTGGATCGAGGCGCGCGGCACGATCGGCGACATGTTGCGCGCCTTGGCCGGAAGCTGCGGACGCTCCTGTCCGAGGTCGACCAGCACGCCGCGCTCGTCGGTCCTACTCATAGACGTGCAACCGTCCCTGATGCAGCACCAGCCGCCGCGCCTCGTACTGGTCCATCAGGCCGATGTCGTGGGTCGCGATGATGACGGCGGTGCCGGATTTGTTGAGCTCGATGAAGAGCCGCAGCAAGCGGCGGCCCAGCGTCGGATCGACGCTTCCGGTCGGCTCGTCCGCGAGCAAGAGTTGCGGGCGCGAGATCACCGCGCGCGCGATCGCTGCGCGCTGCTTCTCGCCGCCGGACAGGATCGGCGGCAGCGCGTCCATGCGGTCGCCGAGCCCGACCCAGCGCAAGAGGTCGATGACCTCCTTGCGATAGCTCGACTCGCTGCGGCCCATGACGCGGAACGGCAGTGCGACGTTCTCATAAGTCGTCATGTGGTCGAGCAGGCGGAAATCCTGCAGCACGATGCCGATGCGCTTGCGCAAGTCGGCGATCTCGTCCTTGCCGAGTTGCGAGATGTCGTGGCCGAACAGGTTGACGAGGCCGCGCGTCGGCCGGTGCGACAGGAACAGCAGGCGCAGCAGCGAGGTCTTGCCGGCGCCGGACGGGCCAGTCAGGAATTGGAAGGAATGCGCCGGGATCTGGAAGCTGAGGTCGCGCAGAATTTCCGGCCCCAGACCGTAACGCAATCCAACATTTTCGAACCGAACCACGTTCAGCTCCGTTCGAGAGGGCGCCGCGCACCCCGACACACGCAATCAAGGGGTTGTGCGGCCGTTATGGTTTCCGGTTCGTTAACGGTCGACCTGTAGCATTTGGGGTGCCCGGCTCTCCCTGTCGGGGGCATCATCAAGACCAGTCCGTGCATCAAGGCCCGTGTCCATGCATATCGTCTGTCCCCATTGTACGACATCCTACGCCATCAAGCTCGCGAGCCTGGGGCCGAACGGACGGACGGTCCGCTGCTCCCGTTGCAAGGAGACCTGGGTCGCCTATGCCGACGATGCCATCGAGGAGGCATCCGTTCCGGCCATGGCCGCGGCCAGCCAGTCCGAGGACCAGTCCGACCTCGCCGAGCAGTGGAACTCCTACGCCAAGGACGACGGCGTCCCGGATACGCCGGTCGTTGACAGCCCGTCGATCGCCAGCGACTGGCCGGCCGACGAGGCCAGGGAGATCGAGGACGAGTGGACGGCGGCGGCCCGGGCTGCCGAAGAGGAAGTCGACGGCGCGCAGCACCAATCCTGGTTCCGCAGCCTGTTCAGCCGCCGCGGGGCGCGGGTGAGCCGCCCTGTCCCCGACGCGGCACCGCGAAAATCCCATTTCGGCCTGCCCACCGCCTGCGCCGCCATGGGCGCGCTGGTGCTGGCCCTGATCGTCTGGCGCGGCGACATGGTGCACTTGCTGCCGCAGACCGCGGCGTTCTACAAATTGGTCGGACTCGAGGTTAATCTGCGCGGGCTGGCCTTCAAGGACGTGAAGCTGTCCAGCGAGACCGTGGACGGCAAGCAGGTGCTGGTGATCGAGGGCGTGATCGTCGGCGAGGGCAAGAAGCCGCTCGAGATTCCGCGGCTGCGCTTTGCCGTGCGCGACGCGCAGGGCGCCGAGATCTATGCCTGGAACACCGTGCTGGAGCAGACCGTGCTGCGGCCCGGCGACCGGGCCTTCTTCCGCTCGCGCCTGGCCTCGCCGCCGCCGGAAGGCCGCAATATCGACGTTCGCTTCTTCAACCGGCGCGACATTGCCGGCGGCAGCGTATAATCAGCCTGCAAACATCCCGCACGGGAAGGTTCGTCCCATGCCAAAAATCCTGATCGCCGACGACGAGGATTCGATGCGCCAGCTGGTGGCGCGCGCCATCGCCATGGACGGCCACGAGATCGTCACCGCGCAGGACGGCGCCGAGGCGCTGGAGATCCTCACTCGCGAGGACGGCACGTTCGATCTCTTGCTCACCGACATCCAGATGCCGATCATGGACGGCATCGCGCTGGCGCTCTCGGCCGCACGCGATTTTCCCGACTTGACGATTTTGCTGATGACCGGCTTTGCCGACCAGCGCGAGCGCGCCTCGAATCTCAACGCGCTGGTGCATGACGTCGTGACAAAGCCGTTCTCGGTCGCCGACATCCGCACCGCGGTGGCAGACGCGCTGGCGGCGAAGAAGGGCTAGTGCGCGACGCTAGCCGCGCACGCCCGCCTTCGCGGGCGATGACACCGGGTGCGGAATCAAAAATCCTTCAGCAGCCGCTCGAGATAATCGAGCTCGATCTGCGGCCGCGAACTCTCGCCGAGGCGGCGGCGGAGCTCTTCGAGGATGCGGCGGACGCGCTGCGCGTCGATCTCGCCAGGGATCTTCACCGTGTAGTCGTCGCCGAGATCACGGCCATGAAGCGGACGGCCGAGCGGGTCGGTCTGATTGCCGCCGCTCTGCTGGCGGCCGGCGCGATTGCCGGGACCGTCGCCCTGCCCCTCGCCATCGCCCTGCTGCATCGCCTCGGCCATCTTCTGCGCGCCCTTGCGCAGGGCTTCGAGAGCCTTGCCCTGCGAGTCCACGGCGCCCTCGGCATTGCCCTCGCCGAGCTTCGAGCCGGCGTCGCCCATGGCACCGTCGGCGGCGTCCAGACCGCCGTCGTCATCGTCATCGCCGTCCTGATCGCCATTCTGGCCGGGCTGCCCCTGATCGCCCTGTTGGCCCTGCTGGCCCTTCTGATTCTGACCTTTTTGCCCCTTCTGCATGAGGCCACGCTTGGCGAGTTGGTCCTGAAGCTTCTTCAGCCGGTCGCGCAGCGCCTCCTGGTCCTGCTGCAGATCGGACATCGACTGATCGCCCTGCTGCTTGCCGCGCGATCGGTCTCGCCGGGAGTCCTGGCCCTGCTTGAAGGTCTTGTCGCGCAATTGCTGCTGCTTGCGGATCATGTCGCTGAGCTCGTTCAGCGCCTGCTCCATCTCGCTGTCGCCGGATTGCCCGGGCTGCGCCATCTGGAGATTTTCCATGATCTGCGCCAGCTGCTCGAGCAGGCGCTGCGCCGCCTCGCGATTGCCTTCCTTCGCCGCCTTCTCGATCTGCTTCAGCAGGTCGTCCAGATCGCGCTGCGTGATGACGGAGCGATCGCGATTGGAGGACTGGCTCCGTTCCGTCGCGCGCTTGTATTCCTCGAGCCTCTTGATCGCATCGGATTGGTTGTTGAGGCTCTTGCCGGATTCCTTCTGCCGAAGGCTGTCGCCGGAATCCTGCATCGCCTTTTCCGCGCTGTCGAGCAACGCGTCGGGATCCTGATCCAGCTGGGCAGCGGCAGGCGCGATGCCACCCAGCAGGACGGCGAGACAGGCGATCGAGATCGCCTTCAAGACTGGCAGGCGCGCTAGCTTCCGCATTTCCGGTCCCGCGTAAACTGGTTGGCCCCGTCCTCGCCCTTGTTGGCCCGGTTGTTCGCCGACTTCCGATAGGCCTGAAGCTGCTGGCGCAAGGCATCCTGCTGCTGCGCCAGCTCTTCGAACTGCTCGGGCGTCGCATTCTGGGTCTTCTGTCGCAGCTCGATCGCCTTGTCGAGGATGAGCTGGACCTCCGCAGGGAACGGCTGCCGGGCTCCGAGCGGATTTTGCTCGGCGCGCCGGGCGAGATCGCGCACCTTGCCGGCCATGGCCTCGCGCAGCTTCTGCGTCAGCACCCGGATCTCGTCCTCGCTGGCGCCGCGCTCCAGCGCGTGCTTGAGCGCGTCCTGCGCCGCCCGCAGCGCCGCGTTGACGCTGCCGGCGACACCGTCGTCCTCGATGGTGGTCGCGAACGCCCACATGCTCGACACCACATCGCGGAGCGCATCATCGGTGCGCGCCGCCTCGAGCTGCGAGGCCAGACTGCGGAGGCCGAGATAGCAGCCGGCATCCGGCGTGAACAATTCGGGCGCGATCATCAGCGCGTCGAGCGCGGCGTAGACGTCCGCATTCTTGTTGGCGTCGAGCGCGAGGATGCGGCGCTGCTCGATCAGCGCGCGCGCGAGCGAGTTGGTGAACAGACGCTCGGGCAGGCGCATGTTGAAGGGCTCGCTCCTCGCCTCGTTGCCAGCTTCGTCCTTCGCGGTCAGCGTCAGCGTGACGTCGGCGCCGGCATAGGGATCCTCGCTGAGGTCCTTCACCGTCTGGCCGACGCCGTTGCGGGTGCGCGCGTTCGGCAGCACCAGCGGGAATTGCGGCGGCTGGAACAGCGGCCGCGCGGCGGCCTTACTGTCGGCGTCCTTGCCGCCGTCCTTCGTGGCATCCGCCTTCGTGGCATTGGCGGGGCGCAGGCCGATCTGCGCTTCGGCGCCGGTGACGCCGTAATCATCCTCGATCTTGTAGGAGAGCTGAAGCGCGCCGCGGGCCTGGCGTTCCGGATCCTTGGCAAGCACGATCGTTGGCGGGCGGTCCGGCGTCGCCGTGAAGGCCCATTGCGGCTGGCCGGAGGGCGCGCGGACATGCGCGGTGCCGTCGCCAGTGATGGCGAAATGCTTCTCGCTGGTGCCCTTCGGCGTGGCCTCGCTGGGAGCGACCTCCTTGAGGCCGCCGGAGACGGCGACATCGAGGCTGCCGCCCGAGGAGCGCACGATCAGGGTCGAGCCGGCGGGAACGGCGAGCGGGCCGGAGGCCGGCAGCGCCGCGGCCTCCTTGTTGGCGGCCGACAGGATCACCGGCGGCTTGCCGGTGTAGAGCGGCGGGGTGATCCAGGCATCGACGCGGACATTCGTCGGCGCCAGCACGCCGTTCCAGTCGAAGGCGGCACCCAGCCGCATCGCGCGCTCGTCGCCGGCGGCGAAGAAGGTCGCAACCAGCAGCACCATCACCAGCGCGCGCAGCGCCCAGGGATCGTGGATGGCCAGCCGCGGCTGCGGCAGACCGGCGCGGATGCGCTTGAGCGAGGCCAGCGTGCGCTCGCGCTGCGCCTGCCACAAAGCCTGCGCGACCGGATCCTGCGAGGTCAGCGTGTCCGTCAGTGTGGTCGCCGGGCGGTGACGGATGCCGGAGCCGCGGTCGAGCCGCGCGAGCGCCTCCTCGCGGCTCGGCCAGCGGAAACGAACCAGCGGCAGCAGGGTGGCAATCGCGATGCCGACGAAAATGACGAGGCCGATCGCACGCACGACGAACGGCAGCGCCAGCCAGAGCCCGGCCCACGACACGGCCAGGAACAGGCCGACGACGGTCAGAAGCCGCGCCAGATGTGGCCAGGCACGCTCCCACGCGATGGCATAAATGGCCCGATCGAGGGCCTGCGCCAGCTTCAGCCGCGACAGAGCGTCACTGTTGCGGATCGGGTCTGACGGGTCGGGGGTGACGCCGTTCAATCAACTCTCCAGGTTGCCCGGTAGAGAAGCCTACCACAACGGCAGCACTGAGGCATCCGTTCCCGTACGGGAGACACCCCTTTTCCCGCATAACACGAGGACGTGACTGGCTCGCCGCAACCCCGTAATTTCCGCGCGCCATCCCTGAGTGAGGGAGACAAGAAGGAAACGCCATGGACAAGAAGATGCACGACAAGGGCCTGGAAGTCCGCAAAGCGGTGCTAGGCGAAGCCTATGTCAACAATGCCCTGAAGAACGTCGACGACTTCAACCGTCCGTTCCAGGAGATGCTCAACGAATATTGCTGGGGCACGGTGTGGGGCCGCGAGGAGCTGCCGCGCAAGACCCGCAGCATGCTCAACATCGCAATGATCGCGATCCTGAACCGCCAGCACGAGTTTCGCGCACATCTGAAGGGCGCGCTGACCAACGGCGTCACCCGCGACGAGATCCGCGAGATCCTGATGCAGGTCGCAATCTATGGCGGCATGCCCGCAGCCGTCGACAGTTTTCGCATCGCGCGCGAAGTGTTCGCGGAGATTGATGGGAAAGCGTGAGACGCCCCTCTCCGCAGTCGTCCCGGACAAGCGCAGCGCAGCGAAGCGCCGATCCGGGACGGCAGCGGGGATGGAACGAGCATCTTCACAGCAACAACGAAGAAACAGGGAAACACCATGGACATCGGATTCATCGGCCTCGGAAACATGGGCTTCCCGATGGCACGGCGGCTGATCGAGGCGGGACACAAGCTGGTCGTGTTCGACACGCGCAAGGAGGCGGCCGACAAGCTGGTGGCGCGCGGCGCGACCGCTGCGGCATCGCCGAGGGACGTCGCGGACCGGGTCGAGACCGTGATGGCGAGCCTGCCCTCGCTCAAGGCGTCACTCGAGGTCGCGACAGGCGCGAACGGCGTGATCGAGGGGAGCCGCGCAAAACGCTTCATCGATCTCTCCACCGTCGGCTCGGCGATGGCCGCGAAAATCCACGGCCTCTTGGCTCGGCGCAACATCGTGCAGATCGATTGCCCCGTCTCCGGCGGCGTCGGCGGCGCCGAGAAGGGCACGCTGGCGGTGATGGTCTCCGGGCCCAAGGCCGAGTTCGAGCTGCTCAAGCCGGCGCTCGACGTGATCGGAAAAGTGTTCTTCATCGGCGACAAGCCCGGCGCGGCGCAGACCATGAAGCTCGCCAACAATTTGCTCTCCGCCACCGCGATGGTGGCGACATCGGAAGCGGTGGTGATGGGCGTGAAGGCCGGGCTCGATCCCGCCGTGATGATCGACGTCATCAATGCCGGCTCGGGCATGAACACCGCGAGCCGCGACAAGTTTCCGCGCTCGGTGCTGCCGCGCAGCTTCGACTTCGGCTTCGCCACCGGATTGATGGTGAAGGACGTGCGGCTGGCGCTGGAGGAGATGAAGCAGCTCGGCCTGTCGATGGAGGTTGCGAATGCGGTCGGACGCCTGTGGGAGACCGTGATCAGCGCGGAAGGCGCCGAATCCGATTTCACCGCCGCGATCAAGCCGATCGAGAAGAAAGCCGGCGTCGTGGTCGGCGGGAAGGCATGACAGTCCCGTAGCCTAATGGAGCGAAGCGTAGTCCGGGGTTCTCGCCGAAACGCACAGCCCCGGATTGCGCTTCGCTCCGCCCGGGCTACATCTTCACAACCATCGCGCGAGCCTGCTGTGATTTGCCCGACGCACTCATTCATCCTTGAGTTGTGATCTTTGTGCGTTATCCTGCCCTCACTACAAGCCTGCAAAAATCAGGGAGGACAGAATGAAGCGTCATCGACACTTACTTGTCGGTGCGACCGTGGCGCTGTTTGCCTGTGTCGCATTCGGCAACTCGCCTGCAATGGCGACGCCGTGCACCAATCTTCGATCCTTGCAACTGCAGCACACGGTAATCAATTCGGCGGACGACAACACGACCGGCACCTTCGTGCCGCCTGGCGCAGCCCCGATCACCGGCCTTCCCGCGTTTTGCCGCGTCACCGCGACCCTGGTTCCGAGCTCGGATTCCAGCATCAGAATCGAGGTCTGGCTGCCTGAAACCAGCTGGAACGGCCGGTTTCTCGGCACCGGCGGCGGCGGCTTCCAGGGCGTGATCACCTACAACGAACTCGCCCTCGGCATCCGCACCGGCTTTGCCGCGACCAACAGCGATCTCGGCACCGGGTCATCGGGATGCAGCCCGCTGTTCTGCGGCTCCGCCGGCAACATGGGCAATCCTCTCGCGATTCAATTCGGCGATCCCGCGAGCCCCACGACCGGCCTGTTCGGGCATCCCGAGCGAATCAAGGATTTCGGCTATCGCGCGATCCATCTGATGACCGTGCGCGGCAAGGAAATCGCCAACGCGTTCTACGGGCAGCGGCCGCAACGGGCCTATTTTGCTGGCTGCTCCACCGGCGGCCAGAACGCCCTGATGGAGGCGCAGCGCTTCCCCACCGATTATGACGGCATTCTTGCGGGCGCAGCCGCGTTCAACCGCACCCACCTGCACATGGCCGGTCTCTACAGCTGGCAGAACACACATGCGAGTCCTGGCCGGTTCATCCAGACCGGCCAGATGACGCTGATCAACCAGGCCGTGCTCAAGCAATGCGTCGGTCAGGACGGTGGCGCCAGCACCGATCAGTTCCTGACCGATCCGCGCGACTGTCGTTTCGATCCGAAAGTCCTGCTCTGCACCGGCGGCAAGCAGCCGCCGGCCTGCCTGACTTCAGATCAGGTCACGACCATGCAGCGCTATTACGCCGGCACGATCGACCCGGTGAACGGACAGATCATCAATCCGGGCTCCCAGCGCGGCAACGAGACCGACGACATCAGCGCGCTTGGCCTCGCGTTCCAGGAGCGCCTGCCGGAGCCGGCCTTCGACGGCCTGTTCTACTGGGTGTTCGGCCCGAACTTCGGCTACCCCTCAAGCCCGGTCAATTACGCCAATTTCGACTTCCACCACGACATCGCCAAGGTCGACGACCAGCTCGCGGCGGTGCTGAACGCGACCAGCACCGACCTCAGCGAATTCCGCGAGCACGGCGGCAAGCTCCTGATGTATCACGGCTGGGCTGACCCGCTGATCCCGTCGCAGAGCAGCATCAACTATTTCCTCGCCCTGGTGGGGAATGAGGGCCCAGGATTCCAGCAAGGCTTCCAGCCCGCCGGGTTCTCCGACCACGACGACGGACATGGCAATCCGGCGCTGCGACGGACCCAGAGCTACGCACGGCTGTTCATGGTGCCCGGGATGTATCACTGCTCGGGTGGGCCCGGCCCCAACACGTTCGATGCGCTGACACCGCTGGTCAAATGGGTGGAGGGCGGGGTGGCGCCGGACACGATCCTCGCCACGAAGTTCGTCGATGACACGCCGCCGGCGGTGCAGATGACCCGGCCGCTCTGTGTCTTCCCGAAGGTCGCCAAGTACAACGGCAGCGGCAGCACCAGCATTGCAGCGAACTTCACCTGCATCACCGATGAGAACGATTTCAACCAGAAGCCGGCACCGAAATACGGGCCGTGACATACACGCAGGGCCGGCGCGCATAGGCTCGCCGGTCCTGCTATCCTTCCAATGCGTATTTGTGCGCGAGGATTGCGCGGCGGCTCACAGCCACGGCGCCGGCGTGTCCATCGCGATCAGCTGCTCGACCTCCACGCGCGGGCGCACCACGGCGTACTGATCGCCCTTCACCAGCACCTCGGGCACCAGCGGCCGCGTGTTGTAGGTGCCGGCCTGCACCGCGCCATAAGCGCCGGCCGTCATGATGGCGAGGAGGTCGCCCGCCTTCGGCGCCGGCAGCGTGCGGTCGAGCGCGAGATAATCGCCGGTCTCGCAGACCGGGCCGACGACATCGGCCATGATGGTGGCGGCGCCCTTGGCGGGCTGCATCACCGGCAGGATGTCGTGATGGGCTTCGTACAGCGTCGGGCGAATGAGATCATTCATGGCGGCGTCGATGATGACGAAGTTCTTGCCGTCACCGTGCTTCACGTAAATCACCTTGGCGACGAGGATGCCGGCATTGCCGACGATCATGCGGCCCGGCTCGAACATCAGCGTGCAGCCGAGATTGTGGCTGACGCGCTTGACCATGGCGGCATAGGCGCCGGGCGCCGGCGGCGCCTCGCGATCCATGTAATAGGGAATGCCGAGGCCGCCGCCGAAATCGACGTGAGAGATGTTGTGGCCGTCGCTGCGCAGCGTCTGCACGAATTCGGAGAGGATGCGGAACGCGGTCTCCATCTTGGACAGATCGGTGATCTGGCTGCCGATATGCACGTCGGTGCCGGTCACCGCGATGCCCGGCAACTTCGCGGCGCGGGCATAGACCTCGCGAGCATGTGCGATCGGAATGCCGAACTTGTTCTCGGACTTGCCGGTGGAGATCTTGGCATGCGTGCCGGCATCGACATCGGGATTGACGCGCACGGAGATGCGCGCGGTCTTGCCCATCTCGGTCGCAAGGCGCGAGAGCAATTCTAGCTCGGGCTCGGATTCGACGTTGAGGCAGAGGATGTCGGCGGCGAGCGCAGCACGCAGCTCGGCCTCGGACTTGCCAACGCCGGAGAACAAAATCTTGCTCGCGGGAATACCGGCGGCCAGCGCGCGCTTCAATTCGCCGCCGGAGACGACATCGGCGCCGGCGCCGAGCTTGGCCAGCGTGCGCAGCACCGACTGGTTGGAGTTCGCCTTCATGGCGTAGCAGACCAGCACCTTCTCGCCGGCAAAGGCATCCGCGAAGACGCGGTAGTGCCGCTCGAGCGTCGCGGTCGAATAGCAGTAGAACGGCGTGCCGATTGTCGCGGCCAGCTCGGACAGGTTCACCGCCTCGGCGTGCAGCACGCCGTTGCGGTAGTCGAAATGGTTCATGGCGTTGGCTCGGTTGCCCGGCTTATTTCTTGCCGGGAGATTCGTCCAGGAGCGGGTCGAGGATAAACGATCGTTTCTTGCCCTTGGGCGCCGCCGGCGCAGCGTCCGCGCCATAGGTGGGATTGAACACGCTCGGCGTCTTCTGGGCTTCGGTCTCGGTGTCGGTCGGCGCTGCGACATTGGCCGTCGAGGCGCTGGAGGCGGTCGGCGGCAGGTCTAGCGGGCCCTTGCGGCCGCAGCCGGCCAGCGCGAGCGCGCTCAGGCTCAAGACAATGATGGCCCACCCCGAGCCGGCCGGGCGAAACTTTGACGTCACGACGAAATCCCCACTACGCGGGGCGCACCATACACAGATTGGCGCGCTCTGGCGAGAGCCGGATGACCATGAAACATCAGCGAAATTTTGCCTTCAGCCCGATTTTCGCTCTTTTTCCAGCCGCTTCAGCCAGCTCTTCGCCTGCGACGCCACGTTCTTCGGCGCGGTGCCGCCAAAGCTGGTCCGGCTCTTCACCGACGATTCGACCGAGAGCACGCCGAGCACCTCCTTGGTGATCCTGGGCTCGATCGCCTGCATCTCCCTCAGCGGCAACTCGTGTAGCGCGACGCCGCCCTCGGACGCCTTGGCGACGATGCGGCCGGTGACATGATGGGCGTCGCGGAACGGCATCTTCAGCGTCCGCACCAACCAATCGGCGAGGTCGGTCGCGGTCGCATAGCCCTCGCCCGCCGCCGCCTTCATCCTGGCCTCGTCGGGGACGAGGTCGCGGACCATGCCGGTCATGGCGCGGATTGCCAGCGACAGCGCGGCAAAACCCTCCATGGCGCCCTGCTTGTCCTCCTGCATATCCTTTTGATAGGCGAGCGGCAGGCCCTTCATCACGATCAGCAGGCCATTGAGCGCACCGATGACGCGGCCGGTCTTGGCGCGCACCAGCTCGGCGGCGTCAGGATTGCGCTTCTGCGGCATGATCGAGGAACCCGTGGTGAACTTGTCGCTGAGCCGGATCAGCCCAACCAGCGGCGAGGTCCAGATCACGATCTCCTCGGCAAAGCGCGACATGTGCACGGCGCAGATCGAGGCCGCCGACAGCGTCTCCAGCACGAAGTCGCGATCGGACACCGCATCGAGCGAATTTGCCATCGGCCGGTCGAAGAGAAGCGCCTTGGCGGTGGCGTGGCGGTCGATCGGGAACGAGGTGCCGGCGAGCGCAGCGGCGCCGAGCGGCGATTCGTTGAGCCGCTTGCGCGCGTCCTGGAAACGGCCGCGGTCGCGCGCCGCCATCTCGACATAGGCGAGCAGGTGGTGACCGAAAGTCACGGGCTGCGCGGTCTGCAGATGCGTGAAGCCGGGCATCACGGTGCCGGCATGCTCGAGCGCGCGCTCCACCAGCGCCTGCTGGAACTCCGCGAGCGCCGCATCGGTCTCGTCGATGATATCGCGCACGAACAGGCGGAAGTCGGTCGCGACCTGATCGTTGCGCGAGCGCGCGGTGTGCAGGCGACCGGCGGCGGGGCCGATCAGCTCGGACAGGCGGCTCTCGACGTTCATATGGATATCTTCGAGCGCGCGCTTGAACGTGAAGTCGCCCTTGCCGATCTCTGACAAAATCGTGTCTAGACCCTTGCCGATATTTTTCGCATCAGAGCCAGTAATGATGCCTTGGCTGGCGAGCATCGCGGCGTGGGCCTTGGACGCGGCAATGTCCTGGGCAAAGAGGTGGCGATCGACGTCGATGGACACGTTGATCTCTTCCATGATCTCATCGGGACGTTCCGAGAACCGGCCGCCCCACATCTTGTTGCTCATGATCCCCTGCTCACGCCTTGCCTTGCCGCATGTTTGCTGGCCGCGGCCAGCCGTATTAAGAGGCCCCTGATAGCCATATCTGCGACCGGATGACAAACGATATGCTCGACCCAAAACCCTCCGCCACGCGCCGCATCCCCATCGTCGCCGCCACCGTGGTGGTCGGCGGCCTTGCCGGCTTCGCCGCGCTGTACGGGCTGGGCCTGAGCCGGGCTCCCTCAGGCGATCCGACCTGCAAGCCGGCGGTGGCCACGGCGCAAAAGATCGCCCCGCTGGCCCATGGCGAGGTGGCTGCCCTGACCATGGCGAGCGCGCCGTTGAAGCTGCCCGACCTCAGCTTCGAGGACGCCGACGGCAAGCCGAAGAAGCTCTCGGATTTCCGCGGCAAGACCGTGCTGGTGAACCTCTGGGCCACCTGGTGCGTGCCCTGCCGCAAGGAAATGCCGGCGCTGGACGAGCTCCAGGGCAAGCTGTCGGGCCCGAATTTCGAGGTGGTGGCGATCAATATCGATACCCGCGACCCCGAAAAGCCCAAGACCTTCCTTAAGGAGGCCAATCTGACCCGGCTCGGCTATTTCAATGACCAGAAAGCCAAGGTTTTCCAGGACCTTAAGGCGATAGGCCGGGCGCTGGGTATGCCGACCTCGGTGCTGGTCGATCCTCAGGGCTGCGAGATCGCAACGATCGCAGGGCCGGCGGAATGGGCGAGCGAAGACGCGCTCAAGCTGCTTCGCGCGGCGACCGGCAAGGCCGCCGCATTGCTTTAGGAGTTAGGCGGTGACATTCAGGTTGCCGCCGACGCCGGGGCCGACATTGGCAAGCGAGGGCTGACCGGCGCCCAGCAGCGTCAGCACGGTGGATTTCTCCATGTCCATGTTCTGCTTGGTCAGCGTCGCCGCAATATTCGACTGCAGCGCGCCTTGCTGAGCGGCCAGCATGGTGCTGACCATCGCCACCATGTCCATTACGCGAACCCTCGTACTCGGCACAGCCTAGAGGCGAGCGGTTAACGCGACATGAATTGTCACAAGTGCCGTTGGGGGGTTGTCCGTGTCCCGGACGCGGCGCGGCACGAAGTGACGCACCGCAGAGCCGGGACCCAGTGGTCATCGTGCACGCAGCTTCTGGACCCCGGCTCTGCAGCGCATCGCTGTCGCGCTGCACTGCGTCCGGGGCACGAGAGAGCCTTACCTCGTCGGAACCGGCTTGGCGCCGCGGTAGTCGTAGAACCCGCGCTGGGTCTTGCGGCCGAGCCAGCCGGCCTCGACGTATTTCACCAGCAGCGGGCACGGGCGGTACTTGGAGTCGGCGAGGCCCTCGTGCAGTACCTGCATGATCGACAGGCAGGTATCGAGGCCGATGAAATCGGCAAGCTCGAGCGGGCCCATCGGATGATGAGCGCCGAGCTTCATCGCCGCGTCGATTGCCTCGACGTTGCCGACGCCTTCATACAGCGTGTAGATCGCCTCGTTGATCATCGGCAGCAGGATGCGGTTGACGATGAAGGCCGGGAAATCCTCGGAGACCGCGACCTGCTTGCCGAGTTTGGCGACGAATTCCTTGGACGCCTCGAAGGTCGCATCGTCCGTTGCGATGCCGCGGATCAGCTCTACCAGCTCCATCAGCGGCACCGGATTCATGAAGTGAATGCCGATGAAGCGCTCGGGCCGGTCGGTGGCCGCGGCGAGCCGCGTGATCGAGATCGAGGAGGTATCGGAGGCGACGATCGCCTCCGGCTTCAGGATCGCGCAAAGCTCGTGGAAGATCTTGCGCTTGACCTCTTCCTTCTCGACCGCAGTCTCGATCACGAGGTCGCAGTCGGCGAGGTCGTCCAGCTTCTCGGCGAGCTTGATGCGCGCAATCGCCTTGGCCTTGTCGTCTTCACTGACAGCCTTCTTGGAGACCTGGCGCGCCAGATTGCCGTTGATGGTGGCCATGCCCGATTTGAGGCGGTCAGCCGAGACGTCGTTGAGTACCACATCGAAGCCGGCTAGCGCCGCGACATGCGCGATGCCATTGCCCATTTGACCCGCGCCGATCACGCCGACCTTCTTGATCACTGCCGCCATAATGTCATCCACCGGAACGGCGCGCATATCGCGCCCTGCCTATCCCCTGAGCCGGGAGGCCTGATTTGATCAGAAGCTTGATTTAATCAGAACCTTGGCTGGAAACCTAGATTGGATCGCTTCGAAGGCGTGCCCCACGCCAAAGAAAACGCCTCGAAAAAGCAACACCGGCCGGAGTTTATACCTCCGGCCGGTGTTTTAGTGCGTTTACTTGCCGAGCTTGCCGAGTTCGGCCGTCAGCTCAGGAACCGCCTGGTAGAGGTCGGCGACCAGGCCGTAATCGGCGACCTGGAAGATCGGCGCGTCCTCGTCCTTGTTGATCGCGACGATCACCTTGGAGTCCTTCATGCCGGCCAGATGCTGGATTGCGCCGGAAATGCCCACCGCGACATAGAGCTCGGGAGCCACCACCTTGCCGGTCTGGCCGACCTGCCAGTCGTTCGGCGCATAGCCGGCATCCACCGCCGCGCGCGAGGCACCGACGCCGGCGCCGAGCTTGTCGGCGAGCGGCTCGATGTATTTGGCGAAATTCTCGCGGCTCTGCATGGCGCGGCCACCGGAGACGATGATCTTGGCCGAGGTCAGCTCCGGACGGTCGCTCTTGGCGACTTCCTCACCGACGAAGGTCGACAGGCCGGGATCGGCCGCTGCCTGAACGCTCTCGACCGGAGCACCGCCGCCTTCGCCGGCAGCGGCGAAGGTGGAGGTCCGCACCGTGATCACCTTCTTGGCATCCTTCGACTTCACGGTCTGGATGGCATTGCCGGCATAGATCGGACGCTCATAGGTGTCGGGTGCGACCACCTTGGTGATCTCCGAGACCTGCATGACGTCGAGCAGGGCTGCGACGCGGGGCATCACGTTCTTGAAGCGCGAGGTCGCAGGCGCGACGATGGCATCATAGGACGGCGCCAGCGAGACGATCAGCGCGGCCAGCGGCTCGGCGAGATCGTGCGCATAGGTCTCGCCATCGGCGAGCAGCACCTTCTTGACGCCGGCCAGCTTGGCAGCGGCGTCCGCCGCGGCCCTGGCGTTCTGGCCGGCCACCAGCACCTCGACGTCCGCACCAAGCGCGGCGGCTGCGGTCAGGGCCTTGTTGGTCGCATCCTTCAACGACGCATTGTCGTGTTCGGCAATCAGCAGCGTCGTCATCAGAGCACCCCGGCTTCGTTCTTGAGTTTCGACACCAGCTCGGCGACGTCCTTGACCTTGACGCCCGCCTTGCGGCCTGCCGGCTCCGTCGTCTTGAGGACCTCGAGACGCGCGGCGATGTCGACGCCGTAATCGGCGACGGTCTTCTCCGCGATCGGCTTCTTCTTGGCCTTCATGATGTTGGGCAGCGAAGCATAGCGCGGCTCGTTGAGACGCAGATCGGTGGTGACGATCGCCGGTCCCTTCAGCTTGACGGTCTGCAAGCCGCCGTCGACTTCGCGGGTGACCTTGAAGTCAGAACCGTCGACCTCGAGCTTCGAGGCGAAGGTCGCCTGCGACCAGCCGAGCAGCGCAGCCAGCATCTGGCCGGTCTGATTGCTGTCGTCGTCGATCGCCTGCTTGCCGAGGATGATCAGGCCCGGCTGCTCTTCTTCCGCGACCTTCTTCAGGATCTTGGCGACGGCGAGCGGCTCAACGTTGCCGTCGGCCTTCACCAGGATGCCGCGATCGGCGCCCATGGCAAGACCGGTGCGGATCGTCTCCGACGCCTGCGCCGGACCGATCGAGACCACCACGACCTCGGTCGCCTTGCCGGCTTCCTTCAGGCGCAGCGCTTCCTCGACCGCGATCTCGTCGAACGGGTTCATGGACATTTTGACGTTGGCGAGTTCAACGCCCGATCCATCGCCCTTGACGCGGACCTTGACGTTGTAATCGACCACCCGCTTTACCGGCACCAAGACCTTCATCGATCCTCTTTCACTCAATTTGGGAGGGGGATTATCAACTGGCGCGGAACCTAAAGGCCTGATCCGGCCCGGTCAACGCGCGACCGGGCCAAATTTTAGACCTTGGAAATGCTGGGCTCAATGGGTCAGCGACCCTTGGGGTCAGCGACCCTTGGGGTCAGCGACCCTTGGGGTCAGCGGTTCTGGCCAGGAACCCAGAGCACGTCGCCGGCGCCGTTATGGTTTGCGGCGCGGCTGGCCACGAACAGGAAGTCCGACAGGCGGTTCATATACTGGATGCCAGCTGCGCCAATGGGCTCGCCAGGCTGCGCCGCCAGTTCCACCATCACACGTTCCGCCCTGCGGCATATTGTGCGAGCGACGTGGAGGTGAGCGGCGGCCGGCGTGCCGCCCGGCAGCACGAAAGAGGTCAGCGGCGCGAGCTTGTCGTTGAGCGCGTCGATCTCGCGCTCGAGCCGCTCGACTTGGCTCGCCACCACCCGCAGCCGTTCCACCTTGCCTTGCCGTTCGGGCACTGCGAGGTCGGCGCCGAGATCAAACAGGTCGTTCTGGATGCGGCCGAGCATCGCGTCGAGCTCGGGCATGTCGTGGGTGTAGAGCCTGACAACACCGATCGCGGCGTTGGTCTCGTCGACCGTGCCATAGGCCTCGATGCGAAGATCGTATTTCGGACGGCGCTCGCCCGAGCCGAGCGCTGTCGTGCCGTCGTCACCGGTTTTCGTGTAGATGCGGTTGAGCGTGACCATGTTAGCGCCCCATCGCCCAGACCGCGATCATGGCGACGACGATCGCCACGAACTGAAGCAGCACGCGCAGGCGCATCAGCTTCTGCGACGTGTTGGGCGAGCCGCCGCGCATCATGTTGATGAGGCCGAGCAGCAGCACCAACGCTACGGCGCCGGCTGCCGCCGGCAGGATGAAGGTACTCAGGATAGATGTCATTAGGGGTAGATAACACCGTGTGCGCCGGTTCGCTATGGCGTTCCCGATCTGGCTTTCAAGCCAGGAATATCAGATGGTAGCTCGATGAATTTGGACCCGATGCAGCCGTCCTTCACCTCTCCCCGCCTGCGGGGAGATGTCGAATTCGATCGCAGATCGAATTCGGGTGAGGAGGGCTCTCCAGGAATCCGGCTCTCACCGTCGCCGCGGAGACTCCCCCTCACCCGCCGCGCTGCGCGCGTCGGCCTCTCCCCGGAGGCGGGGCGAGGCGAACCGCGCCGCAAGCGGTGTGAGAAGGCATCGGCCGCCAATAGTGGTGCTGCGTGAAAGCCATCCGCTATATCTACTGCGTCCTGGAGGACGCGTTCTATACGTTCCTGGCCGACGACGGCTGGGCGATCGCGAGCCACATCGCGCTGTCGACGCTGATGGCGCTGTTCCCGTTCCTGATCGTGCTGACCTCGCTCGCCGGCTTCTTCGGCTCCAAGGAGCTCGCCGACCAGGCGGCCAGCCTGATGCTCCAGGTCTGGCCGAAGCAGGTCGCCGATTCGATCTCGGGCGAGGTCCACGACGTGCTGACCACCACCCGCACCGGCGTGCTGACCATAGGCGCGGCGCTGTCGGTCTATTTCGCCTCCAACGGCGTCGAGGCACTAAGGGTCGCACTCAACCGCGCCTATGCCGTGGTGGAGATGCGGCGCTGGTACTGGCTGCGGCTGGAATCGATCGCCTACACGCTCATTGCAGCTTTCACCGCGCTCGCCATGGCGTTCCTGATCGTGCTCGGTCCGCTAATCATCGAAGCAGCGCGTCGCCACATTCCGCTGTTCGTCGAGTCCAACGAGAGCATCCTGACCTGGCTGCGCTATGGCATCACCATCAGCGCGCTGGTGGTGGCGCTGATCATCCTGCACACCTGGCTGCCGGCGGGGCGGCGCAGCTTTTTCCAGATCCTGCCCGGGATCGTCTTTACCATCGTGGCCTCGCTGATCTCGGGCATCGTGTTCGGACAATATCTGGCGCGCTTCGCCAACAATTACGTGACGATGTATGCGGGGCTGGCCTCGGTGGTCATCGCGCTTGTGTTCCTGTACTTCATCGCCGCGATCTTCGTCTATGGCGGCGAGCTCAACGCCGCGATCATCAAGTCGCGGCTACCTCACGGCGTGTCGCTTCAAGCAGCGCAGTCGCTAGGGCGCGCGGAGACACAGGCTTGACGAGGAAGGCGTCGGCGCCGGCCTCCCGAGAGGCCGCTTCGTCCTCGCCGCGGCCGGACACGCCGATGATGGGGATCTGACCCAGCGGCGCCGGCATGGTGCGGATCCGCCTGATCGCCTCGACGCCGTCGATGCCCGGCAGCACCATGTCCATCAGCACCGCGTCGAACGCGCCCTGCGCCAGCCGGCCGACAGCGTCCTCGCCGCGCCCGACAAACTCGGCATGATGGCCGAGTTCGGTCAGGATGGTGTTGAGCACGACGCGGCCGAACGGATTGTCCTCGACGCTCAGCACGCGCAGCGCTGCCATCGCATCCGCCTCGGGCTGGTCCTTCGCCTTGCGGGACCTGACCGGTCCAGCCGCATCCAGCGACACCGTCAACGTGAAGGTGGCGCCGCCGGCGCGCCGCGGCGCGACGGCAATGTCGCCGCCCATCGCGCGCGCCAGCTGCTTCACCGAGGACAGCCCCAGGCCGGCGCCGCCGAAGCGCGAGGCGATGGTGACATTGGCCTGGGTGAATGGGCGGAACAGCCGCTTGATCTCGGCCATGGTGAGGCCGATGCCGCTGTCGGAGACCGAGAAGGCGACACCGACCCTGCTCTTCTCTTTTGCTTTGCCCTTCGGCTTGCTCTTGGCAGGACGCAAGGGCGCGACCGCGAGTGCGACGCCGCCGTGCTCGGTAAATTTCACGGCATTGTCGATCAGGTTCTCGAGCGCGGCGCGCAGGCGGACGGGGTCGCCGACCACGAGCCCCGGCAGCTTGTCAGAGATCTCGACCTGGGCCTGGAGGCCCTTGGCCGCGGCGCGGCCGGCCAGCGAATCGCCGGCGCTGCGGGCGAGCGTCCTGAGGTCGAACAGGTCCTGCCGGAGGATATTCCCACCCTTTCCGGTCCGGGCAGCGTCCACGAATACCGTGGCAAGGCTCGCCAGGTGCTCGGCACCGGCCTTGATGGTGTCGGCCCAGCGCCGCTCCCGCTCGCCAAGATCGGAGGTCGCGAGCAGGTCGCTGATGGCGAGAATGCCGGTTAGGGGAGTGCGGACCTCATGGGCAAAGGCGGCGAGCGCGGCCTGGACCACGTCCGGCGCGCCCGCTTTGGTGCTGCGCTTGCGCACTTGTCCGGCCGTCCCGGAGCGCTTCCGAGGCAGTTGCCTCGACGTCCGCGTGGTGCGCGCTGGGCGCGTTTTCGCCGCCATAACTCCCCTTCGAAGAATTCCTTCGAACCCCAGGCTCAAGGCAAGAATGGCACGGCGGAACACCTGGAGTCACGGCGGCGTTTGGCTAAACCCCAGAGAAACTTAACCTAATCCCACCAGCTGGCGGATTCCGGCAGGCATCACGCCGGCCGTGCGCAACTCGCGCAGGCCGGTCGAGCGGCTCGACTTCGACAGCTTCCGCCCCTCCGCATCGCGAATCAGGGCGTGGTGGCGGTAGGCCGGTTCCGGAAGGCCAAGCAGGAGCTGGAGCAAACGGTGAACCGAAGTGGCGTGAAACAGGTCCTGGCCCCGCACCACCTCGCTGACGCCCTGGAGGGCGTCGTCGACGACGACAGAGAGATGATAGCTGGTCGGGGTCTCCTTGCGGGCCAGGATAACGTCGCCCCAAGCCTCCGGCCGCGCCGGGACGGTGCCGCGCTCGCCGCCGGGGCCCTCGCCGAGCTCGTTCCAGCTCAGGCCGGCGGCGCGGCGGCAGGCGGCGGCCATGTCGAGCCGCAGCGCGTAAGGCGCGCCTGACGCGATCAGGTGCTTCTGCTCGCTCGCAGACAGCGATTTGGCGTCGCCGGGATAGAGCGGCGCACCGTCGGGATCGCGCGGCCACGGCCCGTCGGCCTCGCGCGCAACCACCAGCTTGGCAATCTCGGCGCGGCTTTCGAACGCGGGATAGACGAGGCCCAGTGCAGAGAGTTTTTCCAGCGCGGCGCGATAGTCGGAAAGATGTTCGGACTGCCGCCGCACCGGCGTCTCCCAGGATATCCCGAGCCAGGCGAGATCCTCGTAGATCGCCGTCTCGAACTCCGGCCGGCAGCGCGTCGCGTCGATGTCCTCGATCCGCAGCAATAGCCGCCCGCCCGCCTCGCGCGCGCGCTCGAAATTGAGCAGCGCCGAATAGGCGTGGCCGAGATGGAGGTAGCCGTTGGGGCTGGGGGCAAATCGGAAAACGGGTGGCGGCATATGCAAAGATCTCGTCATGGCCGGGCCTGCAGCCACGGTCGTCGTCATTCCGGTCCGATGCTCCTGGGCCGCGCTTCGCGCGATCCCATCGCATCGCCCCGGAATGACGGAGTAAGATATTCGACACGGGGTCAAGCCCGCGCATGAGAAGTCGAGCCATATGACCATCCATCTCGAAACCCAGTCTGATCTCGAAGACGCCGTCCACGCGCTGGTCAAGCGCGATCCGCGCCTCAAGCCGGTGCTCGAGCTCGCGGGCATGCCGGCGTTGCGCCGCCGCGAGCCGGGCTTTACGGGGCTGGCGCACATTGTCTGTGGGCAGCAGCTTTCGACCGCGAGCGCGGCGGCGATCTGGGGACGATTATCCGCAGCGTTCGATCCGTTCGACCATGACGCCGTGCGGCGCGCCCGCACCGACCGGCTGGGACGGCTCGGCCTGTCCGCAGCCAAGATCAAGACGCTGAAGCATCTCGCGCGCGAGATCGGTGCGCGGCGGCTGAACCTCGACGTGCTCGCCGAAGAAGATGCCGACGCAGCGCATCACACGTTGATCTCGCTGCCCGGCATCGGACCGTGGACCGCGGATGTCTATCTGCTGTTCTGTCTCGGCCATGGCGATGCGTGGCCGGCGGGCGACCTCGCCGTGCAGGAGGGCATCCGCATCGGGCTCGGCCTGAAGGCGCGGCCGACCGAAAAGCAGATGGCCCCGCTCGCCGAACCCTGGCGTCCGCTGCGCGGCGCCGCCGCGCACCTGTGGTGGAGCTATTATCGCGCGATGAAGAAGCGCGAAGGCGTGCTGTCGGGGACGAACAGCGTTTAAAACTATGTTGCGGTTGCAAACGGCGCGCGCGTGAACGATGGAGATGCCGGAACGAACCAAACCGCGATCGACATCATGACAGCCACCGACTTCATCGTCGCGCGCGACGATTTCGAAACCTGCAAGACGATCACAACCGAGCTGCCCGCGACGGATACCCTGCCGCAGGATGCGCTGCTGGTGCAGGTCGACCGCTTCGCCTTCAGCGCCAACAACATCACTTATGCCGTGCTCGGCGGCGAGATGAAATACTGGCAGCTCTTTCCCGCACCACACGGATTCGGCAACATTCCGGTATGGGGCTTTGGCGAGGTGATCGCCTCGAAGCATCCGAACGTGCCCGTGGGCGAGCGCCTGTTCGGATATTTCCCGATGGCGACGCATCTCGTCATCGAAGCCACCGATGTCAGCAAGCGGACCTTGCGCGACGGCGCCATGCACCGGCAACGCGTGGCGCCGGTCTATAACGCCTATGGACGCGTCAGCGGCGATCCCGCCTATACCGGACGGCAGGGCGACTACCAGGCCTTGCTGCGGCCGCTGTTCATGCTGTCGTTCCTGGTCGACGACTTCCTGGCCGAGAACGACGATTTCGGCGCGCGCCGCGTGCTGCTCTCGAGCGCCTCGAGCAAGACTGCGTTTGGGCTCGCCCATCTGTTGCACGCGCGCGGCCGCAAGGTGATCGGCCTGACCTCATCAGGCAACACCGGCTTCGTCGGCTCGCTCGGCTGCTACAACGAGGTCGTCACCTATGATCGCGTGACGTCGCTGCCATCAGACGCCCCGGTCGCCTTCGTCGACATGGCCGGCAACAGCGCGCTGCGCGCCGCGCTGCACCGGCATTTTGGCGACCAGATGAAATGCTCGGTGCGGGTCGGATTGACGCATCGCGCCACCGAGCCCGAGGAGGGCGAGCTCCCGGGCGCCAGGCCGCGCTGGTTCTTCGCGCCCGACCAGATCCGCAAGCGTGCCAACGAATGGGGTCCGGGCGGGATCGAGCAGCGTTTTGGTTCTGCGTGGTCGGGCTTCGCACCGTTGCTGGAGCGATGCCTGAGCGTGGTCGAGAGCCGCGGACCCGAGGCGGTACGGCAGGTCTATCTCGACACGCTGAAGGGGCGCATTCCGCCGGAGCAGGGCCACATGCTGTCGCTGCTCGGGTAAACCGCTTTTGACATAACCTGATCCAGTATAGCGTCTCCTTCAAGGGAAACGCCGCGAAGACGGCCACGAGGTCGCGCATGCTGGATCGTACGAAGGATATTGCTGCCTCCGCACAGGCCTGGCTCGACGAGTTCGAGCGCGCGCTGGGTACGTCCGATCCCGCCGCGCTCGACCGCCTCTTCCTCTCGGACAGCTTCTGGCGCGATGTGCTGGCGCTGAGCTGGAACCTGCAAACGCTCGCGAGCAGCGATACGATCGCACAGGAGCTGACCAGGCTCGCACCGAAAGCGGCGCCTGCCAATTTCAAGATCGCCCCCAACCGCGCGGCGCCCCGCTGGGTGACGCGCGCCGGCACCAACACTATCGAAGCGATTTTCAGTTTCGAGACCGCCCTCGGCCGCGGCAGCGGCATCGTCCGGCTCGTTCCTGATGCCGTCGACGGCGACCGTCTCAAGGCATGGACACTGCTCACCGCGCTCGACGAGCTCAAGGGCTTCGAGGAACCGCTCGGCACCTCGCGGCCGCGGGGACAGGCCTATTCGCGCGATTTCCGCGGTCCGAACTGGCTCGATCTCCGCAACGCCTCTCGCGACTATTCCGATCGCGATCCGACGGTGCTGGTGGTCGGCGGCGGCCAGGCCGGGCTTGCGATCGCGGCACGGCTGAAGCAGTTGAACGTCGACACACTGATCGTCGATCGCGGAGCGCGCATCGGCGACAATTGGCGCAAGCGCTATCACGCGCTCACCCTGCACAACCAGGTGCAGGTCAATCATCTGCCCTACATGCCGTTCCCGCCGAACTGGCCGACCTACATTCCCAAGGACAAGCTCGCCAATTGGTTCGAAGCCTATGTCGATGCGATGGAGCTGAACTTCTGGACCGGCACCGAATTCGAGGGCGGCGCCTACGACGAGGCCAAGGGTCACTGGACGGTCACCCTGCGCCGCGCTGGCGGCAGCCAGCGCACCATGCATCCGCGCCATGTGGTCATGGCGACCGGCGTCAGCGGCATCGCCAACATTCCGGAGATTCCGAGCCTGGAGAACTTCAAGGGTACGCTGCTGCATTCGAGCCGCTACGAGGATGGCGAGAACTGGACGGGCAAGCGCGCGATCGTCATCGGCACCGGCAACAGCGGCCACGACATCGCGCAGGACCTTTATTCCAGTGGGGCCGAAGTGACGCTGGTGCAGCGCTCGCCCACACTCGTCACCAATATCGAGCCATCGGCGCAGCTCGCCTATGCGACCTACAATGAAGGCACGCTCGAGGACAACGATCTGATCGCGGCCTCGATGCCGACGCCGCTGGCGAAGAAGACCCATGTGATGCTGACCGAGCAATCGAAGGAGCTCGACAAGGAGCTGCTCGACGGCCTTGCCCGCGTCGGCTTCAAGCTCGACTTCGGCGAGGCCGGCACCGGCTGGCAGTTCAAATACCTCACCCGCGGCGGCGGCTATTATTTCAACGTCGGCTGCTCCAATCTGATCGTCGAGGGCGCGATCAAGCTCAAGCAGTTCGACGACATCGAAGGCTTCACGGCCGGCGGCGCGCAGATGAAGGACGGCGCGACCATTCCCGCCGATCTCATCGTGCTCGCGACCGGCTACAAGCCGCAGGAATATCTGGTGCGAAAGCTGTTCGGCGACGCCACCGCCGACCGCGTCGGCCCGGTCTGGGGTTTTGGCGACGGCTTTGAATTGCGCAACATGTATGCGCGCACCAACCAGCCCGGCCTGTGGTTCATCGCCGGGAGCCTGGCGCAATGCCGGATCAACTCGAAATATCTCGCGCTCCAGATCAAGGCGATCGAGGAAGGGATTTTGGAGCGTGAGGTGGGAGCCACGTAAACATGCCGTCATTCCGGGGCGCGCGTAGCGCGAGCCCGGAATCCATTCCTCTCCGATAATGCCGTACGATGGATTCCGGGTTCACGCTTCGCGTGCCCCGGAATGACAGAAAGGAATCCCCATGCCAGTCATTCTCGGCAGCGGCGAGCACCGCTACCGTGTCGTCGACAATTTCGTAAAGCTGCCCGAGGGCTGGCAGCTCACCGACGTCGCCTCGGTTGCGGTCGACAGCAAGGACCGCGTCTACGTCTTCAACCGCGGCGAACATCCGATGGTGGTGCTGGACCGCGAGGGCAATTTCCTGCGCAGTTTTGGCGAAGGCCTGTTCTCCCGTGCGCACGGCCTGCACATCGACGCTGACGACAATCTCTACTGCACCGATGACGGCGACCACACCGTGCGCAAATGCACCACCGCCGGCAAGGTGCTGCTGACGATCGGCATCCCGGCAAAACCGTCGCCGTCCATGAGCGGCGAGCCCTTCCATCGCTGCACCCATACTGCGCTGTCGCCGAAGGGCGAGATCTACGTCTCTGACGGCTATGGCAATGCGCGCGTGCACAAGTTCACCCCCGGCGGCAAGCTGATCAAGAGCTGGGGCGAGCCTGGCACCGATCCCGGCCAGTTCAACATCGTGCACAACATCGCCACCGATGCCGACGGTTGGGTCTACGTCGCCGACCGCGAAAACCATCGCGTGCAGGTGTTCGACGGTGAGGGCAGATATGAGACGCAGTGGAACAATCTGCACCGGCCCTGTGCGCTGTGCTGCTGCGGCGGGGGCAAGAATCCGACCTTCGTCATCGGCGAGCTCGGCCCCGGTATGGCCGTCAATCGCAAGGTGCCCAATCTCGGCCCGCGGTTGTCGATCGTCGACGCTAAGGGCAAACGCATCGCCCGGCTCGGCGGCGAGGAAGGCCCGGGTATCGCCAGCGGCAAGTTTCTGGCGCCGCACGGCATCGCGCTGGATTCGAAAGGCGACATCTATGTCGGCGAGGTCGGAGTCACCGACTGGAAAACGAGCTTTCCGGATGAGGAGATGCCGGCGGCGGTGCGCGGCACGCGGTGCCTGCAGAAGCTGGAGCGGGTGCGGGAGTGAGGCACCAGCGATGGCGTCAGGCAGTTCCGGCCCGGCCTCGCGTCAGTCCCTCCCAGATCGCGGCGTTTTTGCGCGCCTTGCCACCCCGCCGCCGCATTGCTTGCGCCTGAATAAGTCGCTCAACGGGCTTCACAATCCCGTCACGCTGCATGTAGTATGTCAATACATGCTGCTTCGCAGCGTACATTGGAGGCCGGGAGCGTTACTTGAACGCACATGTCTCGCAAGGCAGTTGGCCGGTGCTGGTCCTCAACGCGGACTTCCGGCCGCTGAGTTACTACCCACTGTCTCTGTGGTCGTGGCAGGACGCGATCAAGGCGGTGTTCCTCGACCGCGTCAACATCGTCGCGCATTACGATCAGGCGGTCCACAGCCCGACGCTGCAAATGCAGCTGCCGAGCGTCGTCTCGCTCAAATCCTTCGTCAAGCCGACCACCCATCCGGCCTTCACCCGGTTCAACGTCTTCCTGCGCGATCGTTTTGCCTGCCAATATTGCGGCTCGCCCGAAGACCTCACCTTCGATCACATCATCCCGCGCAGCAAAGGCGGCCAGACCACCTGGGAGAACGTGGTCGCGGCGTGCTCGCCCTGTAACCTGCGCAAGGGCAATCTCACGCCCGCGCAAGCAAAGATGTTTCCGCGCCAGAGCGCCTTCGCGCCGACCGTGCACCAGCTCCACCGCAACGGCCGCCTGTTCCCGCCGAACTATTTGCACGACAGCTGGCTGGACTATCTGTACTGGGATACGGAGCTGGATCCCTAAGGTTCAGAGGCAGCTCCTCACATCCCGATCGCATTCCGCGCCACCACGTCGCGATAGAACGCGGCGCTCAGCTTGGGCACCCGCGCCTGCGTCTCGAAGTCGACCCGGTAGACCCCGAAGCGCTTGCCGTAGCCAAAAATCCATTCGAAATTGTCCATCAGGCTCCAGAGGAAATAGCCGCGGATCGGCACGCCTTCGGCGATGGCGCGCTGCATCTGAGTCAGGTAGTTGCGCAGGAACATGATGCGGTCGAGATCGTAGACCTGGCCGTCGGCGGCGATCTTGTCCTCGGACGAGGTGCCGTTCTCGCTAATGTAGATGTTCTGGATGTTCCAGATCTTTGCGGCGAGGCGCGGCGCCCAATAGATCACCTCGGGACCGATGCGCAGCCATTCCGAGTTCATGTGCGGGAACGAGACTGGAAACGGCAGCACGTGGAAGCCGGGTGCGCGGTCGGAGGCGGTGATGTAGAACTGCGGCGCGTAGATGTTGAGGCCGACGAAATCGTTCGGCGTGCTGATGATCTTCAACTCCTCAGGCGTGAATTTTGGTGCATCTGCGCCGGCATAGGCGAGGAAGCCGTCGGTGTATCTGCCCTCCAGCACCACGCCGAGGAAGCCGGCATTGAGCTCGCGCGTCGCAATCTCGGCGGCGCGGATGTTTTCCGCCGTTGCGATCGCCGGCACGCATGCGGCGATGTTCTCGGCCGCGCCGACGCGGGTGCCGGCACGCCCGGAGGCGCGGATCGCCTGCACGGCGAGGCCATGCCCCAGCGCGACGTGATGGCGCGCCTGGTTGAGCTGCGCTGGCGGCAGCTTGAGGCCGGGTGCGTCGATGCCCCAGCCATAGCCGAAATTCACGAAGCGACCGACCTCGTTGACGGTAAAGATGGTCTTGACGCGGTCGGTCAGGCGGGCGGCGACATAGGCCGCGTAATCGGCAAAGGCCTTCGACGTGTCGCTCGACTGCCAGCCGCCGAGGCGATCCTGGAGCGCCTGCGGCAGGTCCCAGTGATAGAGGGTGGCGTAGGGCTCGATGCCGTTCGCGAGCAACTCGTCGACGAGGCGGTAGTAGAAGTCGAGCCCCTTCGGATTTGGCTGGCCCCTTCCTTCAGGAAACACCCGCGGCCATGCGATCGAGAAACGGTAGGCCTTGACGCCGAGCGCCTTGATCAACGCGACATCCTCCTTGTAGCGATGATAGTGCTCGTTGGCGCGGTCGCCGGTGGTGCCGTCCTCGATTTTGCCCGGCGTGTGGCTGAAGGTGTCCCAGATCGACCTGCCGCGGCCGTCCTCGTTGACCGCGCCCTCGATCTGGTAGGATGAGGTCGCCGTACCCCACAGAAACTCCTTCGGGAACGGTGCCGGCGCGTGACGGTCCGCCGCCTGCGCGTCGTTCTCCGCGGCCGTCTGCGCAGCCTTTGCACCGGCCGCAGCGCCGAGCGCGGCGAGGCCCGCAAACCTTGTCGCAAGCCTTGCAAAGTCGCGCCGCGAGAACCTTGCGAACATCGCTATCTCCGCGCCTGCACCATTTCGATCTGATAGACGGAAATCCGGTCGATCTCGAATGCGACGCTCGGCGGCGATTCCGCATCGACCTGACTGACGCCGGGAAAGAATTTCGATCCGATCGCCAGATTGACGATCATGTACATGGGATCGTCGAAGCCGATGGGGACCTTGATGTCCGAGACCGGATTACGGTCGATGAAGTAGACCAGCCGATCCTCCTCCCACAGCACACCGTAATTGTGGAACGCGCTCGAGGCATCGGCGACCGCGAAGTCGAAGCCGCAGGACTGGATCTTCTGGGTCGACGGAATCCGCCAGTGCGTGGTCATGACCAGATCGCCGGGCCGCTCGCCGCGGCCTTCCAGCACGTCGACCTCCGGCGGCCAGCCGCCATCGTCCGCCAGCATCCAAAATGCCGGCCACACCGCATGGCCGACCGGCACCTTGGCGCGGATTTCGAAATAGCCGTGCTTCTGCGCAAACGTCCCCTGCGTGGTCAGGATCCCCGAGATGTATTCGTTGTTGAACAAGACCTGCTTCAGTTCCGGCGGCGTGCGGCTGGCGACGATCGACAGCACGCCGTCCTTGACCCTGAACGGATCGAGCCCGAGCGGCGTCGCTGCGCGGCCGGAATAACGCGGATCGACGTAGATCTGCTGTTCGCCATTGGCGCTGGTCTTGCGCTTGAAGTCGGAGCCGTCGCCGCCCCAATAGCGGGCCTCAGGCCAGGCCGCGCCGCCGGCATAATGCGGCACCCAACGCCCCGTCGCGAGCGGATGCTCGTCGAAATCGTCGTTGAAGGTCCGGCGCAGCGGCAGGAAGATCAGCGAAGTGGGGTCGACCCTCTCGAGCCTGCGGCATTCGACCGTGGACGGATCGGTCGTCACTTGCAGCGCGATGCTGCCTGGCGCGCCATCGAGGTCGTCCTGCGCAACGCCTGGCACTGATGCCACGAGCAACCCGGTCGCGACCAGCGCGCTCCTCGTCCAACGGTCGATCATCATCGCACATCGTGCATGCGGGGAAGGAGGCGGAGGATAACTCGCCCCTCTTCGCGCGGGCAAGAGTGATGGGGACGTTATGGCGTGATGATGTCCAGCCTGTCCCGCGGCGGAATTGTTGCCTTGAACGCCACAAGCGCTGAATTCACCTCCGCCGCATCGGCTAACGGCGTGCGATAGAAGGCGACATCGCGTTGCGACAAGGTCACGGTTCTCGTTCGCAGCACGGCGACCTTCGTCCAGCTCGACGGCACACCTTGCGGAAACCACGCGTCATAGATCATGGCGAGGCCTACCCCGTGATCGCTGGCGAGCGCTTCCATCTCCGCGGGTCCATACTGCCCCGCGGTCCTTGCCTTCCGCACCTGTTCCGAACCAAGTCCCCAGAGATCCAGCGTGTAGCTGGAATTGCCATAGGCGACCATGCCGAGGTCGTTGACTGCAACCGCGCGCCGGTAGAACGATTTGGCGAAGCGGGCCAGCTGATATTGCTGCTCGTAGATGTCGCTCGCAGCAATCGGCGTGACCAGCGCGGTCGTCACATAAGGCAACGCCGCAATGCCGAGTCCAAGGACCAGCGCGAGCTTCATGAGTGACCACTGCAACGCGCCCAAGCGCGGCCGGGCCTGCGCGGCGCCCCATAGCAACGCGGCCGCAGCGAGCGCCATGATGTAGACCTCATAGCGGTTGAACCAGCCATATTGGCCGAATGCGAGGTGGGCGCCGATGGCTGCGAGAACGGCCAGACAGACGATCCGTGCCTTGCGGTCGGTGCGCAGCCTGGAGGCGCATCCGGCTAGGGCAAGACCGAGCAGAATGAGCCGCAAGCCATAGGAGGTGGTGATGCTCCGCATCAAGTTCTTGACGATTGCGGGCAAATTGCTCGCGGAGTCGTCGAGATTTGCGAGATAGCCCTTCAGCAGCACGGAGCTCGGCAAGAGCGGAAGGCCGCGCGACGCCATCAGCGCAACGTAACAGGACAGGCTGACAATGATGACGAGCGCGGCCGCAGCGGCAAAGCGCCGATAGCCGAGGAGCGCGAAACCTGCGATAGCCGCACAAGCAAATGCGGCGCCTTCGAAGCGGATCAGGGGAAGCAGCACCAGCCCGATAAAGTGCAGCGGCGTCGGCCGGCATCCGCGCGCCGCTGCAACGAGGCCTGCAAAGGTCACGATGGACGCCCACACATGCGCGCTGTGCTCCATACCGGTCATCGGCAGCGCGACGGCGCTGACGTTGAAGATGAGGAGCAGCACGATCAAATAGCTGAACGGGCGATCGCCGGCGTCGCTGAACAGCCCGCTCGCTTCCAGCATACGCAACAGCGCAAATACCGTCGCAGATGCCGCGGCGGCGTTGATCAGCAACGGACCGAATACACCGAGATGCATGGCCTCGGTCAGCGCGAGAACGTAGGGCCAGATAATCGAGGAGCTTGGCGACGAATATTCGCCGGCGTTGACACCGTATCCTCCGGAGAGAATTTGGTCGGCAACCGCGAGATGGATATACGGATCGTCCAGCGCGAAGACGAACCTGAAGTCGCACTGCGCCAGCATTGCCACGAACTCCGCCGCGAACAGCGACAACCACAGCAGCACGGCTACGGTCGAGGGACGGGTCCACAGGTCTGCGCCGATACCTGCGGGCGACAACCGGCTTGCTCGATCCAGGCGATCGTAACGGTTCACGGCAATCGTCAAGAGCTCTCCCCGCCGTCAAAGCCGGGCCGATGGCAGTTCCCGGCCCTCATCCACCGGACCGATACGATCAAGAGCTTAATCACGCATTTTCGTCCTGTAATGCCTGACCGTTACGTCATCATTTCGTTAATAGCGATGGGGGCGCCGGGGCGCAGCCTCCGCGGTGACGGAACCGAAACGGGGCTGCGTCCGTTCAGTTTGGCAGGCCACGCGGCGGCGCGTGCCGCAGCGCAACCGAGGAAGCTCACCATGCCCACAACCGAGAAGGATCACGTCTACAAGATCCTGGATCTGGTCGGATCATCCGAGACCTCGATCGAGGATGCGATCAAGAACGCGGTCAGCCGCGCCGCCAAAACCGTGCGCGAGATGAAATGGTTCGAGGTGGTGCAGACGCGCGGCCACATCGAGAACGGCACAGTGCGCCACTACCAGGTGACGTTGCGCGTCGGCTTCACGCTGGACGAATGACGCAGCGGACGCGAGGCGAAGCGCGGCGTCGTGGTTAACGCCCTCCGACGAGAACCCGTCGCAATATCGGGGATTCCCTCCGGCCGAATACGGGCTCGGCAAATCGTCACGGATGTTGCAACAGGCCGTTAAGGCCATAGTGAGAGGTTTGCGCCGATTTGGAGCAAACCTGATGGTCACAAGCCGCGAACTCGGCAAGACGCGCCTTCCGCTCTGGGCGGCAGGCTTCGTCGTGCTGATTTGCGTGGCTATCCTCGGCCTGAGCGCCTGGCGCGAATGGGAGGCGCGCAATGCCGATCTCAGGAACGCCGAAGTCGACGTCGCCAACCTCGCGCATTCGCTGATCCAGCATGCCGACGACACGTTCGAGCTCGCGGACACGATCCTGGTCGGACTGGTCCACCGGCTTGAGCTCGACGGGACCGGTCCCGACACGATCGCAAAGCTCCAGACCTATCTGCCCACGCGCAGATCATCCGACCGCATCCGCGGAATTTTCGTCTATGACGAGACCGGCCGCTGGCTCGCCACGACCGAGCATGTCGATTTCTCCACGCTCAACAACAGCGACCGCGACTATTTCAGGCAGCACCGCGACTCCCCGGACAAGGGCACGCTGATCGGGCGGCCGGTCAAGAGCCGCGCCGGCGGCCAATGGATCATCACGGCGTCACGCCGGATCAACCATCCTGACGGCAGCTTCGCCGGCGTCGCGCTGCTCACGATCGACGTCGCCTATTTCGCGAAGTTCTACGCGCGGTTCGACGTCGGGCCGAATGGCTCGGCATCGCTGCTCAACAACGACGGTATCATGCTCGCGCGCAGCCGCGACGAGAGCGGCGCCTTCGTCGGACGCGATCTGTCCAATGCGCCCTTATTCAGAGAATGGAAAAGCCGACCCACCGCGGCCGTGTACTATTTCAAGTCGCCGATCGATGGCGTGCAGCGGCTGAGCTACTATCAGCGCAGCAACCGCTATCCCCTGATGGTGCTGGCGAGCAAATCGCAGGACGACGTGCTGGCGCCGTGGCAGCGCGCGGCCGCCGCGCGCATGACCTTCGTTCTCGGCCTGGTGCTGCTGATCGCGGTGATCGGCTGCTATCTGGTCCGCCAGTTGTTGCAGCGGCAGCGCATCGCGCAGGTCCTGGTCGCCAAGGAAGCGAATTTCCGCCTGCTGGCCGAGCAATCCAGCGACATGGTGACCCGGATCGGACTGGACAACCGCCTGCTCTACGTCTCTCCCGCATGCGTGCGCATCACCGGCTGGTCCGCCGAGGAACTGGTGAACACGTCATCCCTGGCCGGCATTCACGTGGAGGACATGGAGCGGGTCGAGCAGGCCATCACTGCGCTGAAGAACGGCGACGCCGAGGAGGCAAGGTTCGTCTACCGCCAGCGTCATCGCGACAAGGGCGAGATCTGGGCCGAAGCAGCGCTGCACGTGACTCTCGCTTCGGACAGCGGCGCAATCGACGGCGTCGTCGCGGTCGTGCGCGACATGACCGAGCAGAAGGATCTTCAGGACAAGCTCGCCTCACTGGCGACGACCGACGGTCTCACCGGCCTTGCCAACCGGCGCGCATTCGACGAACGCCTCGCCGACGAATGGACGCGTGCCCGCCGCGACGGCACGCAGCTTTCGCTCCTGCTGATCGATGTCGATCATTTCAAGAAATTCAACGACCATTACGGACACCTGGCCGGCGACGGATGCCTGCGCGCACTGGGCCGGATTCTGTCTAACCAGGCCAGGCGCCCGGCCGATCTCGCCGCGCGCTATGGCGGCGAGGAGTTCGCCCTGCTGTTGCCGAACACCGGCCCGGACGGCTGCGCCGAGCTCGGCGAAGGGATTCGCCGGGCGCTGCAAGATCTCGCCATGCTGCACGCGCAAAATCCGCCTTCCCGGCTGGTAACTGCCAGCATCGGCGCTGCGACGAGCCTGCCCTCCCAGACCGCGATGGACTGCAGCTCGCTGGTCGCTGCCGCCGACCGCGCGCTCTACGCCGCCAAGGACAACGGCCGTGACCGGCTGGTGATGTCGGGACAGGTCCTACCGTGGCCCGCGAAGAGCGCGTGAGGGGACCGACCGCTCACCAGGCGTAGCGAACGCCGCACTTGCCGGCGTAGCTGCGGATGACGCTCGAGAACTCGCCTTCGAAACTCGCGGCCGTGGCTCGGCACGAGCATAACGGCATTCGGCGAACGCGCTGTTCCGTCAGGCCAGATCGACGCCGCGCCGCTCCGGGATCAGCACGAGCAACGCCACGATGTCGATGAGGTAGAGCAGCGCAAGGCCCGCGATTGCGGTCGGGAAGCCGTAAGCAGCGCTGATGATGCCGACGACCAGTGGGCCGAAACCGGCAACGGCTCGACCGATGTTGAAGAACACATTCTGCGCGGTGGCGCGCGCCGCGGTCGGATAGAGCTCGCTCATCAACGCGCCGTAGCCGCCGAGCATGCCGTTGACGAAAAAGCCCATCACGGCTCCGCCGATCAACAATGCCGTGGCGCTCGTCAATTGCGAATAGACCACCACCATGATGGCCGCACCTGTCATGTAGGTCAGGAACGCAGGACGGCGGCCGAAGCGGTCGGCGACATGGCCGAACAGAAAGATCCCGATCGCCATGCCGGCGACGGTGACTGATGTCCATAGCGCCGATTGCGTCAGACCATAGCCGAAACGCGTCGAGAGATAATTCGGCAGCCAGATCATGATGCCATAGTAGCCAAAATTCTGCACCGAGCAGAGGATGATCATCCCGAGGCTGATCCGGGTCGTTTCGCCGTCGGTCACCAGCGCGCGCAACGAGGAGCCGGCATCCGCCGTCTTCGCCTTGTGCGCCATGAAGACATCGGGCTCGTGCAGCTTGCGCCGGATCACATAGGCGACCACGGCTGGAAACACGCCGAGTGCGAACATCGCGCGCCAGCCGAAAATCGGAAGCAGAATCGGTGTCGCCAGCGCCGCCATGAGCACGCCGAACTGCCAGCCGAGGCCGACATAAGAGCTTGCCCGCGCGCGCTTGCTCGCCGGCCAGGCCTCGGCCACTAGCGCCATGCCAATGCCGAACTCACCGCCGAGACCGATGCCCGCGATGGCACGGTAGGTCAGCAGGTCCCAATAGCCCTGCGCGAGTGCGCAGAGTCCGGTAAAGACCGCGAACAGGACGATGCTCCAGGTCAGGACGCGTACGCGACCGAGCCGGTCCGACAGCACGCCGAAGACGAGTCCTCCGACGACCGCGCCGACCAGGGTCCCGGTCAGGAGCGAGGCCGCCTGCGGCTGCGTGAGATGAAGGTCCTTCGAAATCGCCGTCAGCATGAAGCCGAGGATGAGGAGGTCGAACCCGTCCATGGCGTATCCAAGCGCCGATCCCCACAGCGCCCGGCGTGCTTCCGCGTCACGATCCCCCGTGCGCGCTGATGTTGCAGCTCCGAGAGTGACGTTCCTTACCTGGCTCATGACCCCCCTTTCGCCGGCCGATCCCACCGAGATCGCCCCTCGACTGCTCCCTCAGGCGAGATGGCACGCCACGACATGCCCACCCGCCCCCTCCTTCAGCTCCGGCGCACTTTCCGCGCAGCGCGGCTGGGCGATCGGGCAGCGGGTGTGGAAGTGGCAGCCGGACGGCGGCTTCATCGGGCTCGGCACGTCGCCCTTCAGACGAATGCGCTCGCGCTTGAGTTTTGGATCCGGCACCGGCACTGCCGACAGCAGCGCCCTTGTGTAGGGATGCTGCGGATTGCGATAGAGGTCGCTGGCCTTCGCGAGCTCGACGATGCGGCCGAGATACATCACCGCCACGCGGTCGGAAATGTGCTCGACCACCGAGAGGTCGTGCGCGACGAAGAGATAGGTCAGGTTCAGTTCGGCCTGGAGATCCTCCAGCAGATTGATGACCTGGGCCTGGATCGAGACGTCGAGCGCGGAGACCGGTTCGTCGCAAACGATCAGCTTCGGCTCGACCGCCAGCGCACGTGCGATCACGATGCGTTGGCGCTGGCCGCCGGAGAATTCGTGCGGATAGCGGCGCATATGCTCGGCTTTGAGACCAACCTTGACAAGCAGGCTGGCGACGCGCTCCTCGCGTTCCTTCGCCGTTGACCCAAGCTTGTGAATAACGAGGGCTTCGCCAAGGATGGCGCCGACCGTCATGCGCGGGTTGAGCGATGCGAACGGATCCTGGAACACCAGTTGCATGTTCCGCCGCATCGCGCGCAAATCGTGGCCGCCGAGCTGGCGCACGTCCTGGCCGTCGAAGGTGACCTCGCCATCGGTCGGCTCGATCAGGCGCAGCACGCATCGCCCCGTGGTGGATTTGCCGCAGCCGGACTCGCCGACGAGGCCGAGCGTCTCGCCGCGATCGACCGAGAACGACACGCCGTCGACCGCATAGACGGTGCCGACCTGGCGCGACAGCAGCCCGCCAAGCACGGGGAAGTGTTTCTTCAGGCCGCTGACGCGGAGCAATGGTTCGCTCATGACGCGTTCCCCAACAGCGGATCTCCCAAATGACAGGCCATGCGGTGGCCGGGTGCGACCTCGCGGAGCAGCGGCTCCCTCTCGGTGCAGACCTTCATTGCAAACTTGCAGCGCGGCGCAAAGCGACAGCCGACCGGCGGGTTGATCAGGATCGGCACCGAGCCGCCAATCGCCTCCAGCCGCGTCTTGTGCTCGCTGTCGAGGTCGATGCGCGGGATCGAGCGGATCAGGCCTTGCGTATAGGGATGGCGGGGATCGCCGAACAGTTCGTCGACGCCCGCCTCCTCCACCACCTTGCCGGCATACATCACGACGACGCGTTGCGCGGTCTCGGCGACGACGCCCATGGCATGGGTGATCAGCATCACCGCCATGCCGAAACGCTCCTTCATGTCCTGGAGCAGGTCGAGGATCTGGGCCTGGATGGTGACGTCGAGCGCAGTGGTCGGCTCGTCCGCGATGATCAGCTTCGGCTTGCAGGCGAGCGCCATCGCGATCATCACGCGCTGGCGCATGCCGCCGGAGAACTGGTGCGGATAATTGTGCACGCGGCCTTCGGCGTTGGGGATCTGCACCAGCTTCAGCATCTCGATGGTGCGCTCGAGCGCCTGCTTCTTCGTCACGGGCTCATGCCGGCGCAGGCTCTCGGCGATTTGCTCGCCAATGGTGAGCACCGGGTTGAGCGAGGTCATCGGCTCCTGGAAAATGAAGCCGATCTCCTTGGCACGGATATCGTCGAGCTGATTGCTCGTCAGCGGCACGAGATCGCGGCCCTCGAAGATGATCTGGCCCGCCGCGATCCGGCCCGGTGGCATCGCGATCAGCTTCAGGATCGACATCGCGGTCACGGTCTTGCCGCAGCCGGATTCGCCGACGACGCAGAGCGTCTCGCCGCGGTTGATTGAGATGTCGACGCCGTCGACGGCCTGAAGGATGCCGTCGTCGGTGGAGAAATGAGTCTTGAGCCCTTTGATTTCGAGCAGCGGCGTCATCAGATCACCCGTCGCGCATCGAGCGCGTCACGCAGGCCGTCGCCGATGAAGTTGATGGCGACCACCGCGATGAAGATCGCGCCGCCGGGGAACAGCGCCCAGTGCGGCCCGATGTCGAGAAAGTCCTTGGCGTCGAACAGCAGCCGGCCCCAGGTTGGGGTATCCGGCGGAAAGCCGAGGCCGAGGAACGACAGCGTCGATTCGGCGATGATCGCGGCCGCAACGTCGATGGTGCCGGCGATGATCACGGGGCCGAGCGCGTTGGGCAGGATGTGTCTCAGCACCTGCCGCACCGGGCTTGCGCCAAGCGCGCGCGCCGCTTCGACGAATTCCTTTTCGCGGATCGACAAGAACTGCGCGCGCACGAGCCGCGCGACCGGCATCCAGCGCAGGCCGCCGATGACCAGCACGATCAGGATGAAGATGCCGCCCTCGGGGCCGAATACCTGCTTCAGCCCGTCGCGGAAGAGATAGATGAGGAGCAAGAGCAGCGGCAGTTGGGGCAGCGACAGGAACAGATCGGTCAGCCACATCAGGGCGTGACCGAGCGCCCCGCGCGACATGCCGGCGAGCGCGCCGATCAGGGTGCCGATAAAAACCGAGACCAGCATCGCGGCGAGCCCGACTGCGAGCGAGATACGGCCGCCATAGATCATGCGCGCGAGGATATCTTGTCCGAGATCGTCCGTGCCGAAGGGATGGGCCAGCGACGGCCCCTGCAGGCCCGCCACGATGTCGATGTCGTCGATCTTGACCCGCCAGATGAAGGGGCCAGCCACCACCGCAAGGATCAGAACGAGAAGCAGGAACGCACTCACCACGGCGAGCTTGTGGCGGCTATAGCGCCGCCACGTTTCACGCCATGGCGAGTAGACCCGCCGCTCAGCGGAGGGAGATGCGAGGGTCAAGCCAACCATAAAGGACGTCCGCGATGAGATTGAACAGCACCACGAGGCACGCGAAGACGAAGGTGACGGCCATCACCACCGGCGTGTCGTTGGAGAGGATGGAGGAGATCAGCAGCGAGCCGATGCCGGGAATGCGGAAGATCTGTTCGGTGACGATGGCGCCGCCGAACACCGCCGGCATCTGCAGCGCGATCAGCGTCACCACCGGGATCATGGCATTGCGCATGACATGCTTGACGATGACCTTGGCCTGGCCGAGGCCCTTGGCGCGCGCCGTGGTGACGTAGTCGAGCCTGATGACGTCGAGCATCGCCGAGCGCACGAAGCGCGTCATCGAGGCCGCCTGGAACAGGCCGAGCACGGCCACCGGCATGATCGCCTGACGGATCATCTCCAGCACCCAGTGGATACCGGTGCCCTTGATGTCGGTGGTGTAGACGAAGGGCAGCCAGTCCAGCGTGACCGAGAAGATCAGGATGAACAGGATGCCGGTGAAGAAGGTCGGCAGCGAGAAGCCGACAAAGGCAAGTGTGTTGGCGATCTGGTCGAACAGCGAATAGGGTTTCGTGGCCGCATAGACCCCGACCGGGATCGCGATCAGCAGAGCCAGGATCTGTGCCGAGCCGATCACATAGAGCGTGGCCGGCAGGCGCTGGAGAATGAGCTGATCGACGTTCATCCGGCTAACGAAGGAGAAGCCCCAGTCGCCGTGCATCATGGCGTTGAGCCAGTGCAGGTAACGAAGGTAGATCGGATCGTCGAGGCCGAATTTGGCCCGAAGTGCGGCCTGCACTTCGGGCGGCACGTTCGGGTTCGTCGCCAATTCGGAGAACGGATCGCCGGGGGCGAGCGCCAGCACGACGAACAGCACGACCGAAATTCCGAGCAGGCTCGGAATCGCGATCAGAAGGCGACGCAGGACATACTGACTCATGACAGAAGGACCCCGCCTAGCCGCGCGTGATCATTCCTCGCGGTACCAGTCGTGCAGATTGTCGGTTTCGTTGGCCCATCCGCTGATGATCGGACGCAGATTGTTGGCGGCCGCCTCCACCTTCAGCCGATGCTGCACCGGGATGAATACGGTATCCTGGAACATGAGATCGTTGGCCTTGATGTAGAGCGCCGCGCGCTTGACCGGATCCATCTCGCTTTCGGCGGCTTCGATGGTCGCGTCGTAATCCTTGTTGACCCACCGCGGGAAGTTCGTGCCCTGCCACTTGTTTTCCTTGGTGGCGACGAGCGTCGACAGATAGCGACGCATGTGCTGCGCCGGATCCGGCTGGCTCAACGGGATCTGGAACATCTCGAGGTCAGCGTAGAAATGCGCATAGGTATCGGGGTTGGCGACGTCGGAGGAAAAGAACACGGACGCGACCACCGATTTCAGCTCAACGTCGATGCCGGCCTTCTGGCAGGCCTGCTTGACGATCGCCTGGGTCTTCTGGCGCGGGCCGTTGATCGAGGTCTGGTACAGCAGCTTCAGCTTCTTGCCGTCCTTCTCGCGGATGCCATCCGCGCCGGGCTTCCAACCGGCATCGTCGAGCAGCTTCGAAGCCTTCTCGATGCTGAACTCCCAGGAGGTGTTCTTGGAAACGAACTTCTCCGGACCGTTGAGGAAGTTGGCGGTGGTGCGGCCGGCGCGGCCGTAGATCGCCTTCTTGACGGACTCGCGATCGACCAGCAGCGACAGCGCCTTGCGCACTGCGGGGTCGGACAGCAGCGGATGCTTGGTCTTCATCGACGAGCGCTCGCCGTCAACCTCGGTATTGGGATCGGTGAAGTTGAGCGCGATGAACTCCGTGTCGCCGCCGACGGCGTAGATGGTCCTGCCCTTGCCGCCCTTCTCCAGCCGCAGCAGCACGTCGTCCTCGACCTGGATGTTCCAGCCGAAATCATATTCGCCGGTCTGGATCACCGCGCGCGCCGCCGAAACGGCATCGCCGCCGCCCTTCATCTCGACCGTATCGAAATAAGGCCGGTTCGGCATGTGGTAATCGGGGTTGAGCTGGCCGCGTACGAGATCGCCCGGCTTGAACTCGACGAACTTGTAGGGGCCGGTACCGACCGGCGAGAGGTTGGCCGGCGCCTCGCGCGACTTGGCTCCCTTGTAGTCGGCGAAAAGATGCTTCGGGATGATGGTGTTGGGAGCGCCGACGAAGGCGTCGGCCCAGAACGGCGTCGGCTTGTTGAAGAGGATCCGGACCGTGAGATCGTCCACCTTCTCGACGGTGATATCGCGATAGGTTCCGATCGTCAGCGCGGAGGTCGCCGGATCCTTGGCGTACTCCCAGTTGAACACGACGTCGTCGGCGGTGAACGGCTTGCCGTCGTGCCATTTGACCCCGGGCTTGAGCTTCCAGGTCACCGACTTGCCGTCGGCGGCCAGACCGCCGTTCTGGACCGACGGGATCTCGGCCGCCAGAACCAGCTTCATGTTGCCGTCCGGATCCCAGCAGGCGAGCGGTTCATAGAACAGGCGCGAGCCGTCCTGGTCCTTGGTGCCGGTGGCGAAGTGCGGATTAAGCAGGGTCGGGCCTTGCCACCACAGCAGCTTCAGCGCGCCGCCGCCGCCGCGCTTGGTCGGCTTGTAAACTTGCGGACCTTCCGCCATGGCAACGCCGCCGAGCGCGAGGATCTGGTTGGCCAGTGGTGCGGTAAGACCGACTGCGGCCATGCGCTTGATGAAGGCGCGGCGATCCATCCGCCCGTCCTTCACGTCACCGATCATCGAACGCAGTTCTTTGTCCAGCATGGTTGTCCCCCGTCTGGTTCCGGTACGGATGCAGGCAGCCGCGAGCCGCGGCCGCCGAGTTTGGCTGGCGATAGATGGCACACCGAATAGGCCGCACGTCAACTGCGACTGTGTGTATGCAAACAGTCCTCTGGCTGTCTGTTGGGCAAAACCGCGATCCGCAGCCCAACTGCTCGGCAATCCGGCGTCAAAACACGCCGGATTCCGCGCTGCACTGCGGAAAATTTGTTCGCCGGATCAGACGAAATGACGAGGCGAAATTCTACGCCACGGACATGTCGAGCGGCGGCGCGACGTGGTCCGGCAGTGGACAGACATAAGGTGTCTTGGCCGTCCGCTTCATGAGATCCGCTTTCGCGGCCTTGATCAGTTCCGGCTCCATCAACGCCTTGATGCCGAGACCGGCCATCGCCTTGGCTGCCTGCACCATGGCCTTGTGGGCGTGCGCGCTCTTGCCCTGCGCCACCACCTGCCAGGTGTGGAACGGTGTGCCGATTGCAACCGTCGGTGCGTGAACCTGCACGGTCGGCACCACCCAGCTGACGTCGCCGACGTCGGTCGAGCCCACCAGCGGATTGCGCTTGGCATCGAGCGGCACCAGGAAGTCGGCCAGCGGCCGATCGGTCGGCTCCATGCCGATGGCGTAATAGACCGACGCGATGTCCTTGTCGCTCAGCGTCGCGCGGATCTGGCTGGCAAAGCCCTTGTCGGCGTCGTCGAAATGCGGCGGTCCGAGCTCCTCCATCACCCGGTGCAGCGCCTGCTCCAGCGGCGCGTTCGGCAGGATGTTGGAGACCGCCGAGATGATCTTCATCTCGACCTTGGTCTCGGTCATCAGCGCCGCGCCCTCCGCGATCTTGCGCACGCGTCCGACCAGCTCGTTCATACCGGGCAGATCGCGCGCACGGATCGAGTAGCGCACCCGCGCATGGGCCTGCACCACGTTGGGTGCGATACCGCCGGTGTCGAGCAGCGCGTAATGCACGCGCGCATCGCTCGGCATGTGCTCGCGCATATAGTTCACGCCGACATTCATCAGCTCCACCGCATCGAGCGCGGAGCGGCCGAGATGCGGCGAGGCGGCCGCATGCGAGGTGCGGCCCGTGAAGGTGAAGTCCGCGCGGGTGTTGGCGAGCGACGGCGTCACTGCGACTTCCCAGAAGCTGTGCGGATGCCAGGTGATGGCGATGTCGGCATCTTCGAACGCACCAGAGCGCACCATGAACGCCTTTGCCGCGCCGCCTTCTTCCGCCGGGCAGCCGTAATAACGCACGCGGCCCGGCACCTTGTTCTCGGCGAGCCAGTCCTTCACCGCGGTCGCGGCGAGCAGCGCCGCGGAGCCCAGCAGATTATGGCCGCAGCCATGGCCATGGCCGCCGGTCTCGATCGGACGATGTTCCGCAACGCCCGCCTCCTGGCTAAGGCCCGGCAGCGCGTCATATTCACCCATGAAGGCGATGACCGGACCGCCCTCACCCCATTCGCCGATCAGCGCGGTCGGGATGCCCGCGACGTTCTCGGTGATGCGGAAACCCTGGTGACGCAGCTCGGCGAGATGCTCGGCGGCGGACCGTGCCTCGGTGTAACACACCTCCGGCATGCCCCAGACCCTATCGCTGAGGTCGATGAAACGCGCCTTGATCGTGTCGATGCCACGCCAGATGTCGCTGCGGTTATCCATTGCTTCGGTCCGTGATCCCTAGGTCAAACGAAGCGGCAATGGTTAGCAGCTTCGCGCAACGCGGACCAGCGCCAGCCAGGAGATCAGCCATGCAATCGGTGTCGGCAAAAGCGATGCGACGTCTGCCTACTCCGCGGCCTCCAGTCCGCGCCGGATCGGTTGATCGGCTGAAATCACCGCGCCATCGATCCGCCGCGCGATCGTCAGCTTGCGGTCGTGATAAGCCTCGAGCTCGGGGCGATGACCGACGCTGATGATGGTCGCTTGCGGCAGTTCGCGCGTGATGACCGCCATCAGGTCGGCCTGACCCTGGACATGCAATGCGGAGGTCGCCTCGTCGAGCGCGACGATATCGGGGCGGTGCAACAACAGTCGGGCGATCGCCAGGCGCTGCTTCTCGCCTTCCGACAAGATGCGGTCCCAGGCCGCAACGTGATCGAGCCGGCTTGCGAATTGTCCAAGGCCTGCCAGGACGAGCGCCCTGGAGACAGTCGCGCTCTCGAAGTCTGCGGCGGGCAACGGATAGGTGACCGCGTCCCGCAACGTGCCGAACGGCACATAAGGCCGCTGCGGCACGACCTGCATGTGCTGGCCCGAGGCGAGCGTGACGCTGCCCTGCCCCCACGGCCAGCAGCCGGCAATCGCTCGAACCAGCGAGCTCTTGCCGCTGCCGGATTCCCCAGCAATCAGCACGTGCTCGCCGGCCGCGATCGTGACGCTGGCGCCGCGCACGATCGGCGTGCCGTCGTCGAGCGCCACCACGACATCGTTCAGCTCGAGCGCCGCATCGCCTCGGCGGCGCTCAATGCGCAGCGCGCGTCCGGCTTCCGCCGATTCAATCTCGTCGATGGCCAGCATCAAGGCGCCGACCCGCCGTGCGGACGCGGTCCAGTCCGCAAGCCGCGTATAGTTCTCCATGAACCAGCTCAGCGCATGTTGGACGATGGTGAAGGCGGAAGCGATCTGCATGATCGCGCCTAACGACATGCTGCCGTCGAAATAGCGCGGCGTGCACAGCAGGACCGGCACCACGCCGCAGAGCTGCGCGCTGCCTTGTTGCACGATGACCGCGCGCATATGCTGCCCCATCAGATCGCGCCAGCGCGCGATGACGGCGCCGAACCCCTGGTCGAGCCGCTCAGCTTCGGCAGCGGCTCCGCCGAGCAGTGCGATGCTCTCCGCGTTCTCGCGCACGCGGGTCAGCGCATAGCGGTATTCGGCTTCGGCCTGATTCTTCTGCTCGGTCAGCGGAATGAACCGGAAAGCCACCGCCAGCATCGACCCATTGACGATCAGAGCGTAGAGCACGGCCGCAATCACGAGGGCTCCGGGGATGACGACGACATCACCGCCCAGATCGAGTTTAAATGCACCGCCGACGTTCCAGAGCACGACGATGAAGGTCGCGGCCGACAACAGCGAGGTGACGAAGCCGGAGACGAAATCCACCGGCATCTCGGTGGCGATGCGCAGGTCGTCGTTGATGCGATGCTCGGGGTTCTTGTGGTCGCCGCCGACCAGCTCCAGCTTGTAGAAGCGGCTGTGGGCGAGCCAGCGCTTGAGGATATGCGCATTCAGCCAGGCGCGCCAGGTGCGCTGCATGGTCATGCGCGCCCACATCGCGAACACGCACAGGCCGAGATAGAGACCGACCAGACCAGGAAACACGAGCGCCTGGTGCAGCGCCGCGCCGGCGTCCTTTGCCCCGAGCGCGTCGTAGAAGTGCCGGTTCCACAGATTGAGGCCGTAGGTGATGCCGAGGCTCGCAAACACCACCGCCGTCATGCTGATCGTGACCAGCCAGGCCATGCCGGAGCCACTGACCCAATACCCCGCGGCGACTCGGCAAAAGCGCCGCAGCCGCGAAGGCGCTTTCGCCGTCGCCGGCGTGGTCCGTCGCATCACACCGAGATTGACCATGGACCCCCCTTGCCTGGAACGGAGCCGCAAGCCGTGTGAAACGCAGGCTAGGCTTGTAAGTTCCTGAAGGGAAGAGGGAGCTTCGCGCGCTATTGCGCCGCCGGCACTGCCGAAGGATCGACATCGTTGTCGATCAGCCCGCGATGCTGACGGCGGACCAGCGAGGCGTAATAGCCGTTCTGCCGCATCAATTCGCCATGACGTCCGGATTCGGCGATCCGGCCCTCCTTCAGCACGATGATGCGGTCCGCGTTGACAACCGTCGACAGCCGGTGCGCAATCACGAAGGTGGTGCGCGCGGCCACGAGCTGGTCGATCGCGGTCTGCACGGCTTCTTCCGATTCCGCGTCAAGTGCGGAGGTTGCCTCGTCCAGGATCAGGATCGGCGGATTTTTCAGAAGCGCGCGAGCGATGGTGATGCGCTGGCGTTCGCCGACCGACAGCAGACCGCCGCGCTCGCCGACGCGCGTCTCATAGCCGTCCGGCAGGCGCATGATGAAGTCGTGCGCATGCGCGGCTTTGGCGGCGGATTCGATCTCGGCATCGGTCGCCTCCGGCCGGCCATAGGCAATGTTGGCCTTGACACTGTCGTTGAACAGCAGCGGATCCTGGAGCACGACGCCGATATGCCGGCGCAACGAGCTTTGCTTGATGCCGCGCAGATCCTGGCCGTCGATGCTGATGCGGCCCTCCAGCGGATCATAGAAGCGCATCAAGAGCGCCATCAACGTGGTCTTGCCGGAGCCGCTCGGGCCGACGATTGCAATCGTCTCGCCGGGCGAGGCATGCAAGGTCAGACCATCGAGCAGGGGACGCTGCGGCTGCTCGTAGCGGAAATGCACGTTTTCGAAGCTGACTTGGCCCTTGATCCCGGCAAGGTCGATCGCGCCCGGGGCATCGCCGAGATGCTCCTGGATATTGAGAATGCCGAAGATCTCGTCGAGCGAGACGGAGGCCTTGCGCAAATTCGAATAGACGCCGCTCAGGCCCTGCACCGGACCGAACAGCCCGCCGATATAGCCCAGGAATGCAATCACGGTCCCGACCGTGACCTCGCCCTGCACGACGAAATACGCCCCGAGCGCCAGGCCGCCGAGGCGCGCCAGCGCGACCACGAGATTGCTCGCGGAGGCATAGCCGGCATCGACCGCGACGCCCTGGATCACGACCTTGTTGGCCGCGGCGACGTCACCCAGAAAGCGCGACTTCTCCGCATCTTCCATCGCGAAGCTGCGGACGATGACGATCCCGGACAGCACCTCGTTGAAGCGCGAATAGATCTTGGCCCAGCGGTCGAGCAAGGTGCGCTCGCGCCGCATTTGCTCGGGTCCGGCAAAAGCCGCAATGACCGCCGGCAGCGGCGCAAAGACGAGCACGAGCAGGGCCAGCCGCCACTCCAGCCGCAGCATGATCGCGATCGCAAGCACCAGAAAGATCAGCGAGGGCATGATGCTGAACAGGATCAGCGCGACGGCCGAGGTAAATCCCTGGATGCTGCGGTCGAGCCGCGTCATGATGGCTCCAATGCCCTCGCTGCGCTGGATGCGGAGCGGCATGCGGTGCAGCTTGCCGATGGTGGCCTCGAGCAGCGCATATTGCAGGCCGATCCGCGTCCGCCAGGTCAGCCAATTGGCAAGGCCGTCCATCGACTCCCGGCAAATGGCAAAGCCAAGCAGCAACAGGACGCCGGTCACGATGGGGCCGGGCTGCTGCAGATCCGTCAGCTGATCGAACACCCATTTGAGCACCAGCGGCTCGAAGGCATTGATGCCGGCGACCGCAAGCACCAGCACGATGATGATCGTCACCGCATGCCGCTGCGGCAGCGCGAATCGCACGGCCGCGTGCAGGCGCCGGAGCTGGCCGAGGGCGCCGGGCGCACTCAGCTTTGGATTCGACTTGGTCATGCTCACAAAGGGCATGCCCGGACGTAAAATTATTTTGCAGGCAAGAAAAGACGGAACTCACATCTATCAACGGGAGGCGGCGCCGGAGCGCCGGACCGACATGGTTCCTGGCGGTGCTATGCAGCCGCCTCGCAACCTGCCGCGTAGCCGCGAGCAAGATTTTTTGGCGCGATGAAGCCTTTTAAGATGGTCCTTCGCGGCTTAGATTACCGCTGCGCTCCGGCTGCTACGGCGCGGCAGGACGACTAGGAGTAAATGCGATGCCCGCCCTGACCGAATGGAGAGTGCCGCCGGCCAACCAGCCGCGTGCGAGCGACTATGGTTTCGATCTCGACCGCGCGCTCGGCTCCGTCGTCGGCCTGCATGCCATCATCCCGCCGGACGCCTTCAGCGCGGAAACATTGGGCACCGAGCGCGCCGGCAACGGCGTCGTGATCGACAACGGGCTGGTGCTCACCATCGGCTATCTCATCACCGAGGCGGAATCGGTATGGCTGCACCTTGCCGACGGACGCGTCGTCGAAGGGCATGCCCTCGGCTTCGATTCCGTCACCGGGTTCGGCCTCGTGCAGGCGCTCGGCGATCTCGGCGTTGAGCCCTTGCCGCTCGGCAGCTCGGCCGACACCCGCATCGGCGACCGCGTCGTGGTCGGCGGCGCCGGCGGGCGCACGCGCTCGGTCGCGAGCCAGATCGTGGCCAAGCAGGAATTCGCTGGCTATTGGGAATATCTGCTGGACGAGGCCATCTTCACCTATCCTGCGCATCCGAACTGGGGCGGCACGGCGCTGCTCAACGAGCGCGGCGAGCTGATCGGCATCGGCTCGCTCCAGCTCGAGCGTGAACGCGATGGCAAGGCCGAGCACGTCAACATGATCGTGCCGATTGACCTCTTGAAGCCGATCCTGGACGATCTGCGCAGGTTCGGCCGCGTCAACAAGCCGGCCCGGCCCTGGCTTGGGCTCTTCTCGACCGAGATCGACGACCGCGTGTTGGTGATCGGAATATCCGCCAACGGCCCCGCCGCCCGCGCCGAGCTCAAGACCGGCGACGTCATCCTCGCGGTCGACGGCGAGAAGGTGACGAGTCAAACCGAGTTCTACAAGAAGATGTGGGCGCTTGGCGCCGCCGGCGTCGACGTACCGCTCACCGTGCATCATGAAGGCGTCACCTTCGATGTCACGGTGACTTCGACCGACCGCTTCAAGCTTTTGAAGGCGCCGCAGCTGCACTGATCCAAAAGGAAGCCGCGATGAGCGAGGCCGTGATCGACGACATCGTGGCCGTGCTGCCGCCGCTGCTCAACGCGCTGGAAGCGCTCGGCTTCTTCCAGCGGCATTTGCATCCGCCGGCCTTTGCCTCGGTGATGAATGCGATCGGCATGCCCGACGCGGCGTTGCAAACGGCACACCTGGCGATTGGAGGAGAATGGCCGGAGCCGTTCGCCGCGCTGCGCGAGCGGCTCGATCGCACCTGCAACGAGACGCTCGCCGCCTTTGCCGGCATTCGCGATGTCGAGCGCGGCAACGGCGATCTCGTCGCGGTGTTCCGCGCGCTGCGCCACGTCCCCCGCGCGCAGGAGGCGCTGTATCCGCTGGCGGTGCAGTTTCCGCCGGTGAGCAGCTTCTTCCTCAACGTCGCCAATCGCGAGGATGGCGATCTGCTGGCGCGGCTCGAAGCCGGCCCGAGCGAAGACACCGGCATCTTCCACGACCACAACGAGCCCGGCAGCCGCGGCGGCTTCTCGGTCTACGTGCCCGAATATTACGCGCCCGATCGCGCCATGCCGCTGGTGATGGCCTTGCATGGCGGCAGCGGCAACGGCCGCGGCTTTCTCTGGAGCTGGCTGCGCGACGCCCGCAGCCTGGGCGCGATCCTGGTGGCACCGACCGCGACCGGCCCGACCTGGGCGCTGATGGGCGATGATGCCGACACGCCGAACCTCATGCGCATCCTCGACAGCGTGCGCAGCCGCTGGAGCATCGATGCCTCGCGCCTGCTGCTGACCGGCATGAGCGACGGCGGCACCTTCTGCTACGTCACCGGCCTCGACGGCGCTTCGCCCTTTACGCATCTCGCACCGGTCTCGGCCACGTTCCATCCGCTGATGGCGGAGATGGCCGACGCCGCGCGGCTCCGAGGTCTGCCCATCTTCATCACCCATGGCAAGCTCGACTGGATGTTTCCGGTGCAGACGGCGCGCCAGACGCAAGCGACGCTCGCCGCTGCCGGCGCCGAGGTCACCTATCGTGAGATCGACGATCTCAGCCACACTTATCCGCGCGAGATCAATGCGGAGCTGCTGGAGTGGCTGAATGAAGGATGAACGAGCCGTCCTTACCGCGCCGCACTGCCGCGGAACCATCACTCCGGGCCGACGTTATCCGCCCGTCACCGGAGGTTCGCCATGCAGACTTTTTTCGGAATGATTTTGGGCGCGCTGCTGCTCGCTTGCGGCGTTTACGCCTATGACTCCATGCAGACGTCGTCCGTTGCCAATGGTCAGGTCGCAGCCACCAATCGCACCATCGTCAACTGGGATGTCGCGAAGGCCGACTGGGACGCGCTGCGCGATCGCGCACACAAGGACTGGGTGCGCATCTCGTCGAAGTAGTTTCGACCGTCAATGAACAAGGCGCCGTCGCGGGTCCGCGACGGCGCCTTTGTATTGGCCCTGATCGATGCGCCGACTCAGTTCATCTTCGCCTTGCGGGCATCGGCGATGACCTGCTCGAACTCGTTCATGCTGAGCACGCCGGGCACGCGGTACTTGCCGACGATGAAGGACGGCGTGCCGCGGAAGCCGAAGGCTTCAGCCTGCTCGTTGTTGCGCTTGAGGATGGCGTCGATATCCTCAGCGTGGCCGGTGAGATCGCGCTTCAGGCGGTCCATGTCGATGCCGGCCGCCGCCAGCAGCTCGTTGATGCGCGGCTCGGTCAAACGCGAGCTGACGCCCATCATGGCGTCATGGGCCGGGTGATACTTGTCCTGGAATTTCGCCGCGAGCGCGATCCGCGCCGCGGTGACCGAGACCGGTCCGAGGATCGGCCAGTCCTTCATCACCAGCCGCACCTTGCCGTCGTCCTGGACGACTTGGCGCAGCTCCGGCTCGAGCTTGCGGCAATAGGGACAGTTGTAGTCGGACCACTCGACGATGGTGATGTTGCCGTCGGGATTGCCGGCGACCGGCGTGTCGGGGTCGCGCAGCACCCTGGCTTCGGTCAGGACCTCGTCATCGTCCGCGGCTGCCAGCGCCGAAGCGATACCGCCCGCCGCGAGAGCACTCGCCCCGATCAGCGTCAGCGCGGCGCGCCGCGTCGCCACGAAGCCCTTCTTGCCAAATCCAGTCATATCTCGTCCCGTTTCGGTCCCATCCCGCAGATACGACCCAGGACCGGGAATTGTTACGGCTCATATAGAACGCCGCGGGCGCGATGTCATCGCCGCGCCATGCGCAAATCGTGTCCGGGGCGCTAGGCCGCTGCGCGAGGCAGCAGCGCCATCAGCGTTCCGGTCATGGTGGCAATCAGCCCGGTCTTGCCCTCATGCTCGGCAAAGGCTTTGGCCTCGCAGAAGCTCAGCGTGCGACCGGGCTTGACGACCTCGGCCTTGAAGACGAAGCGCGTGCCGCGAGCGGGCGCGAGCAGCGTGGTCTTGAACTCGACCGTCAGGATATCCGCCTTGGACGGCATCAGGGTGAAGGCGGCCACGCCGCAGGCATTATCGAGGCCCGCGGTGATGATGCCGGCATGGATAAAGCCGTTCTGCTGCGTCAAAGCCAGCGAATGCAGCATTGCCAGCTCGGCCTCGCCCGGCGCGAGACGTACGATCGCGATGCCGAGCGTGTGCATCGCCGGCTGGCCGTCGAACATGGCAATGGCCGCTGCGCGATAGCCGGGGTTCTTCGGCTCGAATGCGGCCATGACCTAGGCCTCCACCAGCTCGGCGGATCGCATCCCGACGTGATCGCATTGCCCCGGATTTACCGTGCCGCGATAAGTTGCCTCCTGCTCCATCACAATCTTCTCCCTGCCCGTTTTTGTATTTTCTCCATTGATACGGTAGCGTATCAAGACTTCGCCGGGCTAGCAATACGGCACCGTATCGAGAACCGGTGAGGCCATTTCATGAGTGACGGCAAGGGCGATCTCTGGGTCGAGGCCGGGTTAGCCGAGCTGGCCCGCTCGGGGGTCGAGGGTGTCAGGGTCGAAGTGCTGGCCAAGAATCTCGGCGTCACCAAGGGCGGCTTCTACCGCCGCTTCACCGACCGCGCCGCGCTGCTCGATGCCATGCTGGAATGCTGGCGCGAGGGACGATCGGCCTCGATCGCGCAGCAGACCAGCCTGGACGGCGAGGCGCCGCGCGAGCGGCTGAGGACGATGATCCAGCTCTATTCCGAGCGGCTCAATCCGGAAGGCATGGCAATCGAGCTCGCCATCCGGCAATGGGCCCGTTCGGACGAGAACGCGGCGGCGACAGTGGCGAGTGTGGATGCGGCGCGGCTCAGGCACGTCACTGAACTCTATCGCGCGAGCGGTCTTGCGGCCGAGGACGCCGAGGCGCAGGCCTTCCTGTTCTACTGCTTCATCTTCGGCCAGAGCCTGCTGTTCGTCGAGCGCGGCCCACGCAAGCGATCGCAGCTGGTGGCGAAATCGGCGGAGAAGCTGCTCGACTGAGCAACAGGACGAAAAGAATGGCCGGAGCTTTGCTCCGGCCATCGCATCAATTCGAAGTTCAGGCGGCGCCCTTCAGCTTCTTATTGCACTCGCTGTAGTAGCCGCCGCCCTTCTCGATCCACTTCATGCCGCCATTGCCGTTGGTGGCCTTATTGGCATTGTACTGGTCGACACAGGTGTGGAGGCGGGCCTTGCCGGGGGTTTCCTTGGCATATTTCGGATCGACCGCGTTCGGATAGATCGCGGGGCCGGCCGGCAGGGTCGGCGCGGCAGCGGGGGCCGCCTCCTTCTTCGCCTGCTTCGGCTCAGCGGGAGCGGCGGGCGCAGCCGGAGCCGCCGCGCTCGGCGCAGCAACGGGCGTCGCGTCCGCGCCGCACTGGGCCTTGCGGAAATCATTCCACTTCATGGTGCCGAGCGAGCCGTCCTTCTTGGCGGCCTGATATTTCGCGCTGCACTCCTGCGAGGTCAGCGCCTGCGCCGGCGCGCTCACCGCCAGCGCGGCAAAGCCCGTCAACGCAACGGCACACAGCAGCTTTGATTGGATGGTCATCCTTGGTCTCCTCCTTGTCCTTGGTCTTTCCCCGGGGGAAGCGAAACGAGGATTGCTATCCTAGCGTGTCGGCGATTTGCGACAAGGAAGCGACGGCTCCCGCCGCCAAAATTTACTTATGGCCTCTGCTTGAATTATTCATGTGGCGTTCAGCAACCCGGGCCGACGTTCCAAGCCCTCCGTAATTCTCGCAAAGAAGAGTGCAACACCATGACCTTCGCGTCCCGCCTCGCTATCGTCGCCCTCGCCTCCCTGCTCGCCACCGGCACCGCCTTCGCGCAGACGGCCGCGCCGGCCGCCAAGACCGACACTGCCGCCACAGTAGACAAGAAGGCGCCGAAGGAGCGTACGGCCGAGTCGCTCGAATGCTCCAAGCAGGCGGACGCCAAGGGACTGAAGGGCAAGGAGCGCAAGAAGTTTCGCCGCGACTGCATGAAGGAAGCCAAGGCCGGCACCGCCGCCCCCGCCGCCGACAAGAAGTAAATCCGTCACAATACGGCTCGCACGCGTCCGTGGGAGGCGCGCGCATTGCGGCATGACGAGCCTGCAATTGTGCGCCTCCCGCTGATTTGCGATAAGGTGGCGTGAAGCAAATCACCACCTCCCTGGCATTCGAATGGCCGAGCCGTGCCAAGCTCTTGAGCACGGTGGAGACGCTGGTCATCGGCACCGCCGGCGGCCTCCTATTTGTGCTCGCCGGCCTTCCCGGCGGGCTGATCTCGGGCTCGATGATCGCGGTCGGCATCGCCGCGATCGCCGGCCGCCAGCTCTCGCTGCCGCCGATCCTGACCCAGACCGTGCTGGTGCTGCTTGGCATCTCGCTGGGCTCGGTCGTCTCGCGCCACCTGATCCAGCAGGTCAGCGCCTATCCCCTCACCATCGGGTTGCTCGCGCTCGCCACCTTCTGCTCGACCTTCGGCTCGAGCTATTACCTGCAGCGCATCCATGGGTGGGACCGCACCTCGGCCTTCCTCGCCGGCAGCCCTGGCGCGCTGTCGCAGATCACGATTTTGGCGGTCGAGCGCGGCGCCGATCTGCCTGGTATCGCCGTGGTGCAGACCATGCGCGTCATCATCCTCACCGCGGCGCTGCCGATGGTTTTGGCGATCGCGGGCGTTGCGCCCTCTGCCGCGCCGACGCTGACGACCGCGATCGCCTCACCCGTCGATCTCGTGGAGCTGGTCGCGGCCTCGCTGGCCGCCGCGCTGCTGCTGCGGCTGATCAAGTTTCCGGCGAGCTGGATGTTCGGCGCCATGATCGCCTCGAGCGTGCTACATGGTGCGGGCTGGGTCGAGGGCGGCCTGCCGAACTGGGTGCGCGGCGTGGCGCTGGTCGGCATCGGTGCCCTGATCGGCAGCCGCTTCGCGCGGATGCGGATCAAGACGCTCGCCGGTCACATCAACGCGGCGCTCGGCTCGTTTGCCGTCGCGATCGCCGTCTCCGCTATCTTCGTCGGCATCGCCGCGCTGACCACGCAGGTGAAGTTCTCCGACGTCGTCGTCGCCTTCGCGCCAGGCGCGATGGACGCGATGCTGGCGCTGGCCCTGACCCTGCACATCGACCCGATCTTCGTCGGTGCCCATCACCTGTCGCGCTTCGTGTTCGTCACGATCGCGACCCCGGGCATCGTGCACCTGTTCGGCCGCACCCAGGACGATGTGGACGATTGAGGCTTAGCGCGCACGAGGCGCGCATCGAAGCCGAGATTGCCGGCCATCCGCGTCGTGGTCTCGACGCAATGATTGGTGGTGGCGCCGCAGATCACCAGCATGGCGATGCCGCCTGCGCGCAGGCGCTGCTCGAGATCGGTGCCGATGAAGGCGCTGTTGACGCGCTTGACGATGACGGGCTCGCCCGGCTGCTCGCGCGCCTCGTCCTTGACGGCGTAGCCGGGCCGCGATGGCAGAAACGTCGAGTTCGGCCTGGAGCCTTCGTGGCGGATATGAAAGACCGGCGCGCGGTGCGTCCTGAACGCCGCCAGCAGATCGGCGATGCGCGCCACTGCGTCCGGGTTGTTGCGGCGCCGGCCCGCCGCTTCCCATTCGTCGAAGGAGCGCTGGACGTCGACGACGATGAGGGCGGAGAGGGGGCTGGCCATGGCGGGATGGAGTCCGGATCTCGTCGAGACGAATATGCGAGCGCCGCGCGGTGGCGGGCAATGCCGATATTCCCTCGGGGACGCAGGAAGCGAAGCTTCGCCGCCGTTCGGCCGCTACTTGAACGGATCCTGGATGGACGGCGCCGACTGCCGGATGCGGCGCACGCTCACCGGCGTGCCGTCGGAAACGAACAGGAGTTCGTAGCTGCGGCCTTCATTGTCGGTTGCCGAGCAGGTGACATCGTTGACCTTCCGGGCGGCGAAATTGCCGGTCTGGCGGCAGATACCCTTGGAGGCCTGCTCCGCCGGCACCGGCAGGCCGTCGACCTTGGGCCGGTCCTTGGAGTTGAGCAGCATGCGGTCGATCGGCAGCTCATAGGAATTGTCGTCGGCCCGCTTGCCGTTCTCGCCGGAGAACGACACCACGTGGTTCTCGTCGGTGGGATCGTCGACGGCGACCGCGAAGTTGACCCGGCCTCGATCGTCATGGGCGTAAGCCACGGTCTTGCAGGCAAACGGGCGCCCGGCCACCTTCAGCGTCTTGCAGTGGCCGGATATCAGCGCCAGCAGGTCGACGAAGGAATTTTGTTGCGCGGGCGGATTATTCACCGGGATGGGTGTGGAAGACTCGGCAAAACAAGGGCTTGCGAGCATGATAAGGGTTGCAGCCAGGACCGGTCGGCGGAGGCGCATCGTCAGGCTCGCGTGCCAGGGGCCACGGAAAAGTTCCATCCAATAACCATCGAACCGCAAATTGGTTGCGATCCCGTTCGTGCTGCCGAGCCTGACTGGAATACCACCGCGCCACCCATCGGCGATTCGTCCAAATCGCCTCATCCCGTCCTAGCAGGCACTAATTGCCAAGCCGATGTTTTTTTCGTGGCGGACCGCGAAGCGATCACGCTGCCTGCTTCATCATCCGCGCGAAGGCCGGATAAGTCTCGGCGAGCTCATCGAGAATCCGTCCGCGCAAGAGCGCCAGCGTTGCGGCATCCGGTCGCGGCGTTTCGCGCACGACCTCCGGCTCGTCATAGTCGAAGCCGGTATTCTCCCTGATATCGGCCGGAGTGAAGGGTGGGTGGACCGAGCGCAGCGAGAAGCGGCCCGCGTCGCGGTCGAAGTCGAACAGCGCCATGTTGGTCAGCAGCGCGTGCGGCCCGCCGCGGCGCGGCACTTCCGGTGTAACCGCTCGCGCGCTGACGAAATCGACTTTGGGCACAAACACGCGCCGCGTATGCTCTTCGCGAAACAGGATCACGCGCGGGACGAGGTGATAGAGATAGGCCGAGCCGAACGAGCCCGGCCAGCGCACGTCCGTCCTCGGATATTCGCCGGTGCCGACCAAATTGATATTGCCTTGGCCGTCGATTTGGCCGCCGCCGAGGAAGAAGGCATCGACCCGGCCCTGCGCGGCACAGTCGAACAGCTCGATTCCGCCATTGGTGAAGAAATTGTGCGCCCGCGATCCCAGAATCGAGATGCGCACCGGCGGCTTGCCACAGAGCTCGTGGCGCGCCCGCAGCAGCATCGCGCCGGCCGCGGGGATCGGCGACGACGCGCCGACCGCGACATGGCGGATGCCGTCGAGCAGGTCGGCGATGGTGGCGATCAGGATCTCGCGCCGCTCAAGCGCGGTCGGCATCGTCACGCCGCCTGCTTGTGGTCGGCGAGGAAGCCGGAGAGATAGGCGTGAAAGCCCTCCTCGCTGCGCGCCATCGCCGCATAGCGCGCCACCTCGGCTTCGTCGGCGGGATATTCGTCCCACAGCGGCAGCGGCCAGGCGCCGCGCTCGGCGATGGCGATAGTGTCGACGTAGAGCGAGGGCAGCACGCCGGCAGCGGAATCCTCGCTCTCGAGCAGGTTGCGATCGACGATGCGTTCCACGGTGACGAAGGTGCGCCTGGCGGCATAAGCGAGCTCGGCGAGCTCGCGGTGGCGGCCGATGCGGACGTTGCCGGCGCGATCGGCCTCGGGCGCGTGGAACAGCGCGACATCGGGGGAGATCGCGGGCACCACGACCACCTTGCGCGCCTCGCCGACGGGGCTGTCGATCACTTGCCAGTCGGGGCGTACGTTGAGGAGATCGCTGCCGATGATGCCGGCGACCGGCATGAACGGCACGCCCTTCTGCGCCGCCAGCAGGCCGGCGTAGATCGCAGGACAGGTGGAGTCGCGCATAGCGAAGGCGCCGCTCTTGATGCCGGCGGTGAAGCGCGGCGCTGCTCCGGCCTCACCCAGGGACACCGCGCTGGTCTCGAGCGAGGCGATCGCGCCGGCGCCGATCAGCAGATCGGCCTGCATGCCGGAGATCGGGACGCAGATCAGCCTGATGTCGCAGATGCCGGCTTCGATCAGCGCGGCGGTGGCCGCCATCGCCACGCCGGAACCGTCGACGGGAATTGCCAGCGATTGCCCCGGCGCGACGCGCGCGGCCAGCGCCTCCAGCGCAACGATCTCGGTCATGGGCGTCCTCCAGCTTATTTGTCTTATCCTGCCTCAAGCCATCGCCGCCTGCCAGCGCGTATCGCGCAGGGACGGGCGGCGGTGGAGGCGGGCATCGAGCAGGCTGCGGGCGCGCGGCAGCTCGCCGCAGCGCATCAGCGCGACAATGTAAGTGTCCTCGACCAGCTCGCGCTGGGCATGGCTGCCGCCGATGCGCACGACGTCAGCAAGAGCCGGCGCGAGCGTCTGCACGCAAACCGGATAGTCCTCGTCGGCAAAGGCGGCGAGCGCGCGGCAGATAGCGGGCACCACGGGCCCGGCCGGCAGCTTGCCCTCGGCGAGTCGCTGCTCGATCATGGCAAGCCGCGCGGCGAGCGCGTCGCGATTTTGCGTTGCGGCTGCGAACAGCGCCATGTGGACGTCGGCAAAGGGGAGGCTCGATTTCGGAAACAGTTTTTGCGCGGTGGCATCGGCCTCGAGCCACAGCGCTTTCGGGACGCCGTGGCCATACGCGGACAGGCGCCAGAGCAGCGAGGCAGCGTCGGTGACGACGTTGAGCGGCGGCGCCTGCGTGGCGGAGGGCTGGAGGACGTCGGCGTAGATCGCGAGCGCACGGGCCGCATCGCCATGCTCGAGCGCGCCGAGCGCCTGGTGCCAGCGGATGTGGCCGTGCAGAATGCCGGCGCGATCGTAAGAAGGGATCCATTCGTCGACGAGGCGGTCGGCCTCCTCGATCGAGCCGTCCTCGAACATCGCGTGCAGCACGGCATGCGCGGCATGGGCGTTCTGCCGGCGCAGGTCGAAGCCGCGCTCGGTCACGGTGCGGCCACGGGCGACATCGCCATTCTCGGTCATGGCCCAGCCATGCATGGTGAGGAACCACCAGTCCTCGCCATAGTGACGCGCGACGCGCTCGCACAGCTCATGCCGGGCGCGGTCGTGGTCGGCCATGCCGGAGAAGGCGAACAGGCCGAAGGCGCCGAGCGGCAGCGACAGCACCAATGCGTCGCGCGGCCATGCCTCGATATGCTTCAGCGTCGCTGCGATCGCCTCGGGCAGCCGGCCCTCGATCGCCAGCGCCAGCGTCTCGACATGCGAGCGCTCGCGCTCCGTGCCGTGTTTGGCGACGAGCTCGCGCGCGGCCGCCGCCTTGCTCCGTGCGAGATCACCCTGTTGATAGAAGGCATGCACGCGGGCGCGGGCGATGTGGGGCAGCGCGAAATCCGGATCAGCCGCAATCGCGCGCTCCAGCGTCTCCGCCGTACCGGTCCAGCCCGCTAGCATGAGGTCGGCGCCGTCGCGATAGGCGCTTGCTGCCTCGGGCGAAGAGGTGGAGAGCGGCAGGCCGTAGCGGTCTTCGAGCGCCATCGTCGTCTCCGTGAGTTCAGGCGGTCCGCGCGCGGCGGCCTTCGATCGGATAGGCCGGGTCGTTGTAGCCCGGCGTCGAGGGGTGGCCGGGCACGACCAGGCGGTCGATCAGCGCCTCGTCATCGGCGGTGAAGCGGTAGTCGAGCGCGCCGATGTAGCCGTCCCATTGCTCCTCGGTGCGGGGACCTGCGACGATTGAGGAGACGAAGGCGGAGTTCAGCACCCAGGCGACGGCGAACTGGCCGGCGGTAATGCCTTTCTTCTCGGCGTGGGCCTTGATCTCCTGCGCGAGCTGGAGCGATTCCGGCCGCCATTCGGTCTGCATCATGCGGGTGTCGTTGCGGCCCGCGCGCGTCTCCTTGTCGGGAGCAGCATCCGGCGCGTACTTGCCGGTGAGCACGCCGCGTGCCAAGGGGCTATAGGGCACGATGCCGAGGCCATAATAGGCGCAAGCCGGGAAGTGCTCGACTTCGGGCATGCGGTTCATCGCGTTGTAATAGGGCTGGCTCGCCACGGGGCGGTCGATGCCGAGGCGGTCGCAGATGTTGCAGATCTCGGCGACGCGCCAGGCGCGGTAGTTGGAGACGCCGAAATAGCGCACCTTGCCTGATCGGATCAAATCGCCCATCGCGCGCACGGTCTCTTCCAGCGGCGTCGCATGGTCTTCCTTGTGCAGATAGTAGATGTCGATGTGGTCGGTGCCGAGGCGCTTGAGACTCTCGTCGGCGGCCTGCAGCACCCAGCGCCGCGACAGGCCGACGCGGTTGGGATCGCTGCCCATTTCGTTGTTCATGGGGTTGGCGAGCTTTGTGGCGAGCACCCAGCCGTTGCGGTTGGCAGCTATGGCGCGGCCGACGACCTCCTCGGATGCGCCTTTCGAATAGGCATCCGCGGTGTCGATGAAGTTGATGCCGGCGCCGTGCGCCTTGTCGATGATCCGTTTCGATGCGGCTTCATCGGTTGGCCCGCCGAACATCATGGTGCCCAGGCAAATCGGCGACACTTTCAGGCCGCTGCGGCCAAGCTGGCGGTATTGCATGGGGCGGGTCCTCAACGCTATCGGAGCTGGCAGCATAGCCGCCCGCTTTCGTCATTGCGAGCGCAGCGAAGCAATCCAGAGATGCATCCGCCGCTGTCATCGTCCGCGAAGGCGGACGATCCAGTATTCCAGAAGCAGCAGTGACAGCGCCGAGAAGCCGCGGCGTACTGGACTCCCCGCCTTCGCGGGGAATGACAAGGGTGGGTGTGGTTGGCAGCAGTGGCGGTATCAGCGCGCGAGCCTACGCCGGCCCCTTCAATATCTTGAACACGCCGTTGGCCATCACGATGCAACGGCCATCCACCGTCACCTCGGTGCTCATGAAGATCAGGCTGCGGGTCGAGCGGACCACGCGGGGGCGGGAGATCAGGATGTCGCCGATCTGGCCGGCCTCGACGAAATGGGTGTCGAGCTGCACCGTCGCCATGAATTCCTTGCCGGAAACGTAGCGGGCGGTCATGCCGCAGGTGCGGTCGGCGAAGGTCATCATCACGCCGCCCTGGACCAGGCCGCGGCGGTTGTGATGCTTGTCTTCGGTGGCGAGCGCGAATTCGTATTGGCCGTCGACCTTGCGCTCCCACAAGGGCCCGATCAGATGCATGAAGCCGGTGGTCTCCAGGATGGTCCAGCCGTCTGATTTCAGCCTTGTGGCGGCCTTGCTCGTCATCGCTCCGTCCATCCCTGCAACGCGTCCGTCTCCTCGTTTCATCAGATGCGGTCCTGGTGTAGTCAAGCATCATGAGAGCTTTCGACGATGCCACCAGACGGAATATTGCACAGGCCTGCGCGTCCTTCGCGCGGCTGCCTGATGCGGCCGAGCCGTCAGCGCTGAAGCGCGCCGCGGTGGTGCTGGCATTGACGCAATCCAATGACGGCGACGACACGGCTTTCCTGCTCACCAGACGTGCATCGAGCTTGCGCTCGCATCGGGGTCAATGGGCGCTGCCGGGTGGACGCTGCGATGCCGGCGAGACGCCGGTCGAGGCGGCGCTGCGCGAACTGGAGGAAGAGCTCGCGCTCCGGCTTTCCGCCGACGCGGTGCTCGGTCTGCTCGACGATTATCCGACGCGCTCGGGCTATCTGATCACGCCGGTCGTGGTCTGGGCGGCCGACAGCGCGGCGATCAGGCCGAACCCGGATGAGGTCGCCTCGGTCCATCGCATCGCGCTCGACACCATCGAGCACGACGACGCCTTCGACTTCACTGATATCCCCGAGAGCACGCGTCGGTGATCCGCTTCCATCACCAGATGAGCCTGATCCATGCGCCGACGGCGGCGCTGATCTACCAGTTCCGCGAAGTGCTGGCGGGACGGCACACCCGCGTCACCGAGCTGGAACAGCCGGTGTTCGCCTGGAAATGAGATGGTAAACGGCGTGTTAACGTGACGGTTACCGGATGCCTGCTAAGAGGACGGCATGCATCACTCGATTCGACATTCCCTGGCGCTGGTTCCACTCGCTTTTCTCCTGCTCGCACCCGCCGCGCGTGGCGGCGAGGCCGATGCGCTGCCGCCCGCTATCCGCGATGCCAAGGCCCAGCTGCTGTCGCAGTTTTTTGCCCAAGGCGCGGGCGCCTCGCCGGCCGTGCTCGAATATCGCCGCAAGCTTGCGGAATATCAGGCCGCGCGCGCCGCCTTCGACGAAGAGGCCGGCGCCTATTGGAGCCAGATCTCGGAGAAGCGGAAAGGTCGCAACGCCAAGCGGCGCATCGGCCAGCAGGTCACGCTCGACGACTATGTGCTGGAGCATCCGCCGCTCTATACCGGGCCGAAGCGGCCGGTGAATCCGGAGCCGGAGGAAACGCCGGAGCGTCCCGCCAAGAAGCCGATTCCCGTCGTCGCCGATTTCCTGCGCGCGGCGCAGGAGCTCTACCAGTTCGCGCCGCAGCGGCCGTCCAGCGAGCTCGAGTTCAAGCGCGCCTATGCGCGCTACGCGCTCGCCTCGGGGCTGACGCGCGAGCAGGCGGTGCGGGTCTATTCGTTCGAGACCGGCGGCACCGGCAGCTATGACGTGCAAGCGGGCATCGAGCATGGCGGCAAGCGCGCGATCTCGACCGCGATCGGCTACAACCAGCTCCTGACCACCAACAGCGTCGAGCTGCTGGCCGAGCAGGGCCATGAATTCATCCGCGCGCTCGCCGACAAGGTGGCGCGAACCTCGGGGCCGGCGCGCCAGGCGCTCGAGCACAAGCTCGCGGTGCTGAAGAAAATGGTGGCGTATGCGAAGTCGGTGCCGGACACCTGGTCGGAGCACGAGAGGATCGGCAACACCCCGCAGGGTTGGGCCATGCATGCGATGGTGCTCGACGTCGATGTCGGCCCGATGCTCCAGACGCACAAGCTGCTGACCTCGGTGCTGTTCGCGCGCGCCAAGGGCTATAGCCGCCCGCTCACCGCGGCCGAGCTCGAGATGATGAACCTGACCGGCGACGGCACAGGCCTCGATATGGTGACGATGCCGCAGGCCATGCGCGAGCAGGTGCCGACTTCGAACTTCTTCCAGCGCGGCGGCTACGAGCGCAACCCGGTCGCGATCCGCCACAACACGGTGGCGAAGCTGCTGGCGGTGACGGATACGCGGATGGACTCGAACGGCAGCAATGCTGGCGCGAGGGAATTGGCGGGGGCGTTTTAATTCTCGGTAGCTGTCATGCCCCGCGAAAGCGGGGCATCCAGTACGCCGCAGCGTCTCGATTCAAGCACTGGCGGCTCTGGAATACTGGATCACCCGCTTTCGCGGGTGACGACACCGAGTTTGTAATCCCTATTGGTCCGGCCCGAACTTGAACTTGCCGTCGCCCTCGAGATACGGGCCGCTGCGCATGTAGAGCTGGCCGTTCTGGCCGATGAAGAACAGCGTGCCCTTCGGTACCTTCTTGGCGCCCTTCAAGAGCTCACCGGCGTTGCTGGTGCCCATCTTGTAGGAGAAGGTCTTGCCTTCCTTATCATAGGCGTAGCCCATGTCGGGCTTGAGCTCCCACGGCGTTGCCGTCGTCTGCGCCGATGCGGGCGCGCTGAACGCGCCAAGCGCAGATACAAGTGCAGCCGAAACAAATGTTTTCGTTGAAAACGTCATCATCCATCCTCCCCGCTATTGGGGTGTTCGTCTTGAACAAATCACGAACGACGTATCCGGGTCAATTTGTGAAAGCGTAGCAGCGCATCACGTGTTGCCCAGCAGTTTGTGATTTTCCCTTCGTCCCCGCGCGACTATGTTCCGCTTTCCGTCTAGAACGCAATTCGACAAAAATATTGGTGGGGATGATTCGGATGATGCATGTGATGAGGTTTTGCTCGGCTGTCGCGCTGTTGCTGACGGTGCTGGCCCCGGCCGCCCGGGCCGATGACTTCCAGCTCAGCCATAATCAGCGCATTTCGTGCAGCCGCGGCCTTGCCCCGGGCAAGCTGAACACCGCGACCTGCAAGTCCTACACCTATCTCTTCAACACCAAGACCTCGGAATATTTCCGCTGTCAGGTCTCGCTGGCGCTGACCCGCGACAACAAGGAGGTCATCAACGTTCAGACCGACGGCGGCTGCACCAAGAAGCCGCGCATCTTTGAGACCGATGGCAAATATGATTTCGACGTCACTGAGACCGAGCCGCCGAACACCAACTCGTTCTTCGGCCCCGGCGGCTACTCGGTCTGGGCCGCCGACGTCGGCGCGCAGAAGGTGCGCGGCTGCATCACCATCTCGTCCGGCCTCGGCTCCGACATTTCGAAGTGCCTGGATATGACGTTCCAGTGAGGGCTTGCCAGTGAGGGTGCGCTCGATCGCCGCCCCATAGGAGGTACGCTCCCTCCCCGCGTGCGGGGGAGGGTTGGGGAGAGGGTGCATCCGCATGGGAATTCCCCAAGAGGACAGAACCCTCACCCGGCGCTATTCGCCGAGCTCTCCCGCAAGCGGGAGAGGTTACATCGAGTCCAGCCGCGCGAATGATTTCGCCCTCACGTGAGCCTCGTGCCTCCTGCGCCACCTCGCCGCACCTACCGGGCTCCTAAAAAAGTCGAGCCGGAACGGCCGTTTACCGCAGGCCTGTTTTGACTTTTGGACGGGTTGACCCGCTCCGCTCATCCGGCCACTTTCGCGGCCGGTTTGGGGAGTACAACAACCATGAAACGGACGATTTTCGGCGCGGCCGCGGCTCTTGCTCTGGCGGCGTCGGCACCTTGCGCCCATGCGCAGTCTTTCATCAACGTGCTGACCGGAGGCACGTCCGGCGTCTACTATCCGCTCGGGGTCGCGATCGGGAAGATCTACGGCGACAAGATCCCGAACGTGAAGACGCAGGTTCAGGCCACCAAGGCGTCGGTCGAAAACCTGATCCTGCTGCAGCAGGGCCGCGGCGAACTGGCGTTCACGCTGGGCGACTCGCTGAAAGCCGCCTGGGAGGGCGACGAGGAAGCCGGCTTCAAGACCAAGCTTAACAAGCTCCGCACCATCGGCGCGATCTATCCGAACTACATCCAGATCGTCGCGACCACCGAGAGCGGCATCAAGACGCTGGCCGACCTCAAGGGCAAGAGCCTGTCGGTCGGCGCGCCGAAGTCGGGCACCGAGCTCAATTCCCGCGCCATCCTTGCCGCCGCCGGCATGAGCTACAAGGACCTCGGCAAGGTCGAGTATCTGCCGTTCGCCGAGTCCGTCGACCTCATGAAGAATCGCCAGCTTGGTGCGACCCTCCAGTCCGCCGGCCTCGGCGTCGCTTCGCTGAAGGACCTCTCGACCTCCAGCCCGATCACGGTGGTGTCGGTGCCGAAGGAGACCGTGGACAAGATCGGCCCGCCCTTCATCGCCGCGACCATTCCGGCCAACACCTATACCGGCCAGGACAAGGACGTGCCGACAGCAGCCGTGGTCAATTATCTCGTGACCAGTTCCGCCGTCTCCGACGATCTCGCCTATCAGATGACAAAGCTGGTCTACGAATCGCTGCCGGAGCTTGCCAACGCGCACGCGGCGGGCAAGGAGATCAAGCTCGAGACCGCTGCCACCGGCAGCCCGGTTCCGCTGCACCCCGGCGCGATCCGCTATTACAAAGAGAAGGGGCTGATCAAGTAAGATCGGCTCTCTCCGTATCGTCATGCCCGGGCTTGTCCCGCCTGCGCGGCCGAAGCCGCTTCGGCGAGGCGAAGGCCCGGGCATCCACGTTCTTAGAGGCAGTGTCACCGTGGATGGCTGGGAAAGCCCGGCCATGACGTGTGCGGGGACAATGCCTTTGCTATAACGACGGCCACTAGGGCGCAGGGACATATCGATGTTGCAGGCAGAGGGCACCGAGGCGGCGCCGATCAAGGTCGAGTTCGACAATTTCGAGCACGGTTTCCCGGAAGGGTTTGGCCCGGGCGGGTGGGGCCGGCTCGCCTACTGGATCGGCATCGCGTTCGCGACCTTCCAGCTCTATGTGGCCGCCTTCAACTATCTGCCGAGCCAGGTGGTGCGCGGCGTCCATGTCGGCTTCCTGGTGCTGCTCACCTTCGGCCTGATCGCCAACTTCACCGCGAAAGGCAATGCCGGCCGCGCGCTCGGCTGGCTGATCGGCGGCGCCGGCTTCCTCTGCGGGCTCTATCAGTGGATCTTCTACGCCGATCTGATCGCGCGCGACGGCGATCCGACCCGGCTCGACCTTGCGGTCGGTACGCTGCTCGCGGTGCTGATCTTCGAGGGCACGCGGCGCCTGATGGGCGCGGCGCTGCCGCTGATGTGCGGCGCCTGCCTCGTCTACTGGTTCTTCGGCCAGTATCTGCCGTCGCCGCTCAATCATCGCGGCTATGATTTCGATCAGATCGTCACGCATCTCTCCTTCGGCACCGAAGGCTTTTACGGCGTGCCGATCTACGTCTCGGCGACCTACATCTTCCTGTTCATCCTGTTCGGCTCGTTCCTGGAGCGCGCCGGCATGATCCAGCTGTTCACCGACGTGTCGCTGGGCCTGTTCGGCCGCACCCGCGGCGGCCCCGCCAAGGTCGCGGTGTTCGCCTCGGGCATGATGGGCACGATCTCGGGCTCAGGCGTTGCCAACGTCGTCACCGTCGGCCAGTTCACCATTCCGCTGATGATCCGGTTCGGCTACCGCCGCGCCTTTGCCGCCGGCGTCGAGGCCACCGCCTCGATGGGCGGACAGATCATGCCGCCGGTGATGGGCGCGGTCGCCTTCATCATGGCGGAGACGCTCGGGGTCCAGTACTCCGAGATCGTGAAAGCGGCGGCGATCCCTGCGATCCTCTATTTCGCCTCCGCGTTCTGGATGGTGCATCTGGAAGCCGGCAAGTACGGCCTTACCGGCATGAAGCGCTCTGAGACCCCGAGCGCCTGGAAGGCGCTGGTGAAGGGCTGGTATCTCGTGCTGCCGCTCGCCGCGCTGGTCTACATGCTGTTCGAGGGCTTTACGCCGCTCTATGCCGGCAGCATGGGCCTTGCGCTCACGGTGACGCTGATCCTCGGCACCGCCATCACGACGGGCGCATCGTCCAACGTCATCCGCTACATCTTCTGGATCGGGCTTGCGCTTGTCGTTGCCGCGCTGTCGCGCGACGGCCTCCAGATCGTGCCGGTTGCGAGCGTCGTGGTCGGGCTCATCGTCCTCACGGCGTTCGTGCGCGGCGGGTTCAAAGCCCTGCGCGAGTGCCGCGACTCGCTTGCCGAAAGCGCAAAGTCCGCGATCACCGTCGGCATGGCCTGCGCCATCGTTGGCGTCATCATCGGCATGATGTCGCAGACGGGCGTCGGCACCATCTTCGGCGGCTGGGTGATCGGGCTCGGCGAGAAGAGCCTGTTCCTGGCGCTGATCATGACCATGCTGCTGTCGATCCTGCTCGGCACCGGCATTCCGACCATCCCGACCTACATCATCACCGCCGCGCTTGCCGCGCCGGCGCTGGCCAAGCTCGGCGTGCCGCTAATCGCGAGCCATATGTTCGCGTTCTACTACGGCATCATGGCCGACCTCTCGCCGCCGGTCGCGCTCGCAGCGCTCGCGGCGGCGCCGATCGCGAAGGAGAACCCGGACAAGATCGGCTGGGAGGCGATGCGCATCGCGCTCGCCGGTTACGTCATCCCGTTCATCTTCGTCTATTCGCCGGCCCTGATGCTGCAGGCGGGCGATCCCATGGCGGCAGAACTCGGCTTCTACGGCGCGGTGGCGCTGGCGAGCTTCAAGGCGCTGGTGGCGATCGCACTGTTCGGGATGGTGGCGATCGGCTTCCTGTTCACGCGGCTGACGATCGTCGAGCGCGTGGTCGCGTTTGCTGCCGCGATGTGCCTGCTCGGCGATTTCCCGTTCAGCGACACCGCGGGCTTCATGCTCTCCGCAGCGCTTGTGCTGTGGCAGTGGCGGCAGCGTCCGCCTGTAACGGTCGAGGCGGTGTGAGCCTCTGCTTCGCAACAGTTGGGGGCGTGAAGACGCTCGCGCTGTCCGCTTTCACGCTGGTGTGGACGCACTCGATCGCCAAGGTCGACTGGCAGGAGGATTGGCGCGTCACGCCCGCCGGCCTCGAACTGGTGCAGGCGCGCGTCAAGGGCACCGGTCCCGGCATGGAGCCGCCGCCCGAGGCGCGGCTGGTGGACGGCTGGTTTCAGTGGCAGCCGCAGCGTGCGCTGATGCCGGAAGTCGTGCTCGGCAATTCCGGCGCGGCGGGGGAATGGCGGCTGTGCGATGACGGCAAGTGCCGAACTTTATCCGAGATTGTCGGCCATCCCATCGGTGCTAACGTCACGACGATGAAGGTCTGCAACGACAAGAACTAGGGAGACACGCGATGGATCGGCTCAAGGGAAAGGTTGCGATGGTGGTGGGCGCCGGTTCGATCGGACCGGGCTGGGGCAACGGCAAGGCCACTGCGGTGACCTTCGCGCGCGAAGGCGCGCAGGTGTTTTGCGTCGACCGCAACGGAGCCGCGGCCGAGGAGACCGCAAAGATCATTGCCGGCGAGGGCGGCAAGGCGACCGCGTTCACGGCCGACGTCGCGCGGCCCGCCGAGATCGAGGCCATGGTGGCGGCGTGCCTGAAGGCCTATGGCCGCATCGACGTGCTCGACAACAATGTCGGCATCGCCGAGATGGGCAGCGTGGTCGAGGTGAGCGAAGAGAGCTGGGACCGCGTCTTCAGCGTCAATCTCAAGAGCGCCTATTTCGCCATGAAGCACGTCATTCCCGTCATGGTAAAGCAGGGCGGCGGCTCGATCATCAACATCTCCTCGATCGCCTCGATCCGTCATATGGGCATTTCCTATGTTACCTACGGCACCTCGAAGGCGGCGATGAACCAGATGACGCGCACCACGGCGATCGAGTTCGCGCGGCACCATGTCCGCGTCAACGCGATTCTGCCGGGACTGATGAAGACGCCGATGGTGGAGCATTCCGCCGGCCTCGCCAACAGCTACGCCAAGGGCGACGTGGAGGCGATGTGGCGCGCCCGCGACGCGCAGGTGCCGATGGGCCATATGGGCGATGCTTGGGATGTGGCGAATGCGGCGCTGTTCCTGGCGTCGGACGAATCGAAATATGTCACGGGCATCGAGTTCGTGGTGGACGGCGGGATCACGTGCAAGGCGGGGGCTTAGGCGTCGCCTCACACACTCCGCTGTCGTCCCGGACAAGCGCGCCTCAAGCGCGCGCCGATCCGGGACCTATAGCCACATGGAGGAGTCGTAGCGCGAACCGGTCACCCCGAGTCTTCGCCAAACCACATCCTGTGGGTATGGTCCCGGATCGGCGCTTCGCTCCAGACAACGCTGCGCGTTGTCGGGAGCTGCGCTTGTCCGGGACGACAGCGGTGGTTGTGGCCGCCTACTGCGCCAGCGCCAGAATCCCGCCGGCAAACGCATGCCATGCATTGGTCTCGCTGACCGGCCAGTTCAAGAACTTCACCGCCAACATCGCCAGCGTGCCCCAGACATAGACCGGATGGACGCGGCCTTCGGTGCGCCAGTCGCGCACCATGGCGACCACGAGCAGGAGCGAAGCGAGGACGGCCGGCGCGATCGTCACCGGAACCGGCGGCGGGCCGGGCGGTCCGGGAGGGGCGAGGAAGGTGAGGAACCAGCGCGCGATCGCGGCGTCGAGAATCGAAACGGCGGCGAGCAGCATCAGGCGCTTGTGAAGCTCGGGCCTGCGCGTATTGATGATCGCGAGCACGAAGACGATGGCGAAGAACGCGATGCCGCTCATCGGCACGATCGCGAAGGCGATGCCGGCATCCTTCTGTCCGAGGGCTGTGGAATGCTGCATCACATGCACGGAGGCGAGGAAGCCGAAGATCGTCATCGCGGTCGCAAGCGACACGCCGGCGATGCCGAGCGAGCGGTGATTGACCACGCGGCCCGAGGCCGCGAGCCAGGTCTGGAGCACGAAATAAAGCGTCCAGGTAAAGAACAAAAGTCCGTGAAAATGAATCACGGGGCTTGCGGAAAATGTCCGGTTGGCGAGCGGCACCCAATAGGTCGGTGCGAAGCCGAGGAATGCGGTGGCCGCACAGGCCAGCGCCATGTGGAGATAAAAATATCGTGCAGGCGACGCATCACGCGCGCGTACACGACGGTCGTCCATCAAGGTTGTCATCTGGGATGAGTCTGGAGAGATGGCGTTTGGTTCAATGCAGCGGTCGCACTCCCTCTCCCCGTTCTCACGGCGCCGCGACGAGCTTCGCTCGCGCTGCGAGGGTTGGGGTGAGGGCCTGTCTCCTCAAAAGTCGGCGGCAGTCGGATCCGCTGAAGCTCCCCCTCACCCGAATTCGACCTCTTCCCGCAAGGGGGCGAGGTGAGGTGAAGAAAGCATCATCCCCCCGCGCTCAATTCTGCGCGATCGAGCTCTTCCTCGAGCCGGTGAAACGCATCGTCGCCGATCACTTCGGTGGCGCGGAGGTCGAAGAGCGACTTGCGGGCGGCCGCGATGGCGCGGCGGCGCAGCGGATCGGCGGGCAGCTCGCCATTGGCGATGCCACCGTACGGGTCGTCGTCGGCCTGCATCAGGATGGCGCGATATTCGAGCCGCAGGATTTCCGCCTCCTCCGACGGATCGTCCTCGATCGCATCGAGCGCCGCGCGATAGGCAACCGCGCGGGCACGCGCGACCTCGGTGCCGACGGGATCGTCGTCCCTGAGGCCGAAGGCCAGGATCAGCGGCCGCAGCGTCAGGCCCTGGATCACCAGCGTGCCGAGCACGACCGCGAATGCCGAGAACACGATGAAGTCGCGATGGGGAAAGTTTTCCGGCAGGGCAAAGGCGGTCGCGAGCGTGACGAGGCCGCGCATGCCGCACCAGGAAATGATGAAGCCGCCCTTGGGAGAGGCGACGGCTTTCGGATCCTTCGGATGATAGACCCCGTAAGCGACGAGCACGCGCAGTGAGGTGCGGTAGAACGTCACCCAGGCGAGTCGCACCAGCACCACTGTGAGCAGGATCCAGGCCGCTGCCAGGCAATATTCCCAGCGCACGTCCGCATCGAGCCGGGTCCAGATCGGCCGCACCTGCAGGCCGATCAGCATGAAGGCGAGCACGTTGAGCACGAACACCGTCGTCTCCCACACCGCATAGGACGGCACCCGCAGCCGCGCCGGCATGCGCAGCCCCGCCCCGCGCGCCATCGTCATGGCATAGACGACGATGGTGAGGATGCCGGACAGCCCGAGATGCTCGGCGGCGATCCAGATCATGAAAGTGGTGGCGAACTGGACGATGATGGCGCTCGGCGCTTCGGTCACCCGCTCCATGATCGGCGGGATGAGGCGGGCTGCCAGAAGGCCGGCGACGACGCTGCCGATCAGCGCCAGCGCCATCGTCGGCGCGACCTGGCTCCAGGTCAGGTGCTCGGTGGCAACCGCGCCCACGGCGATGCGATAGATCAGCAGCGCGCTGGCGTCGTTGAGCAGGCTCTCGCCCTCCAGCACCTTGACCATGCGGTAGGGCAGCTTGACCTGGCTCAGGATCGCCACCGCCGCGGCGGCGTCCGGCGGCGCGACGATGGCGCCCAGCGCAACCGCGGCGGCCCAGGGCATGTCGGGCATCAGCCGGTGCGCGACATAGGCGACGCCGGCCGTGGTCAGGCCGACCGCGGCGACGACCAGGGTCGAGACCGGAACCCAGTTGTTGCGTAGATCCCGCAGCGAGGTGTCGAAGGCGGCATCCAGCAGCACCGGTGCGACAAAAAGCGCCAAGGCCAGGCCGGGGTCGAGCGTCCAGGACGGGCTGTTCGGCACCAAAGCGACCAGCGCGCCGCCAATGGCAAGAAAGGTCGGGTAGGGGACCTTGATCCGCCGCGCCAGCGCCGATAAGGCAACGGCGCCGAGCAGCAGCGCGATGATCCATTCGAATGTCGACACGAGGCTCCCCAAAACCGATTTGAGCGGCGCCATAGGCTAGCACCAATCCGGCCGTATGATGGATAGTACGGCCAAGGCAAGACCTTCCGACTGCAACAAGCATGCGTTTTCAAAAACTCATTCAACTGTCAGGCGCCGTTGTACTCTCCGCGTTCACGCTCGCCGCGGCCCATGCCGCGACCGGCGGCGAGCCGGCTGCGGTGCCGCAGGTCGATGTCGCGCCATGCCTTGCGGCGGCTGCGGCCGACGACATCGACAAGGCAGCCTCCGCCTGTACCGCCGTCATCGACGACGAGAAGTCGGCGAAGGCGGACCTGGTCAAGGCGCTGATCGCACGCGGCGCGCTCTATGCGCGGCACGACCAGATCGAGCGCGCGATCGCCGACGACAGCCGCGCGTTGCAGCTCGATCCCACGCTCGCCGACCTCTTCAATGCGCGCGGCGAGCTCTGGCTGAAGAAGGGCGACAAGCCAAAGGCGGTGCAGGATTTCGGCGCCGCGCTGAAGCTCGATCCGAACCACGAGAAGGCCAAGGCCAATCACAAGGCGATGGCGCGCGAGCTCGAGCGGATCGGTGCGCAGATGGCCGTCGCCGGCAAGCCCAGCTTCAATTGTGCGAAGGCCCGCCGCGCGGTCGAGAGAGCGATCTGCGGAAATCGCGAGCTGGCCGATCTCGATCGCGAGATTTTCGCGTCGAATGCACGCATCGTGCGGGACGCGCGCAATCCCGTGGACGCCAAGGCGCTTCAGCGCGAGCAGGACGAGTTCATCGCCCGCCGCAATGCCGGGTACGGGCGGCCGGGGTACGATCTGAAGAAGGCGATGCAGGAGCGGCTGCAGCGCATCAACGGCGTGGACGGATATTAGCGGCCTTCGCCTCTCCCCGCGTGCGGAGAGAGGCCGGAATTTGCGAAAGCAAATTCCGGATGAGGGGGCCTCTCCGCGATTCCGGCTCTCACCGTCTGCGTGGAGGCTCCCCCTCACCCCACCCTCTCCCCGTAAGCGGGGCGAGGGAGTGCGGAGGCCGGTGCGTCCCTTACCATGCCCGAATTGAACCAACCCCTCGTCCATCGCGACAATGGTGAAAACTTGATGTCACGGAGCCTTCCTGATGTGCGGCACGCCCTCTTCAGCGCAAACGTTGCCGTTTGCCAAACTCGCGCTTCGCGCCTTCCTGCTCGGCGCGGCGGTGAGCCTTGTCCTCGCAGCTCCGGCTTCGGCCGGCACCGATTGTGTGATGGGAAGCAAGGCGCCTCCAGCCGAGCTGATCGCCGCGTGCAGCACCGTCATTGACGAACCTGCGAACTCCGCCGCCGTTCGCGCCGCGGCGCTGGTGGTCCGTGCCGACGCCCGTGGACGGAGCTCCGGCGGGCAGGCCGATGCGCTCAGGGACATCGACCGCGCCATCGCGCTCGACCAGAAGAACGCGAGCGCCTGGCGGCTGCGCGGCGATCTCATGCGCCAGGCCGGCGGCGATCTCAACCGTGCCGCTGCCGATCTCAGCAAGGCGATCGAACTCGATCCACAGAGCGCGGAGGCTTTCGAGCTGCGCGGCGTCGTCTACACCAACCAGCATCGTTTCGATCGCGCCATTGCCGACTACGACCAGGCCATCAAGCTGAAGGCGGATTTCGCCCAGGCGTGGTCCGACCGCGGCGCCACCTTCTATCTGCGCGGCGACTACGACAAGGCCATCGCTGACCTCAGCGAGGCGCTGCGGCTCGATCCGAACCGGGCGCGCAGTTACACCAACCGCGGCGCCGCCTACAAGAAGCTCGGCGAGCTCGACAAGGCGATCGCTGACGACAGCGAGGCGATCCGGCTCGATCCAAAGGTGCCGGAATATTATGACAATCGCGGTCTCAGCTATGCCGCGATGAAGGAGTACGACAAGGCGATCGCCGATTACGATCAGGCGATCCGCCTCGAGCAGCGGGTCAACTTCCTGACGAACCGCGGCGATTCCTACCAGTTCAAGGGCGAGCTCGGTGCTGCGCTGTCGGACTACAACGACGCGCTGAAGCTCGATCCGAATTTCGCCAAAACCTACAACAACCGCGCCGTGCTCTACAAGAAGATGGGCGAGCGCAGGAAGGCGCTGGCGGATTACGAGGCGACCTTGCGGCTCGATCCCGGCAATGAGAACGCGCTCAGCGGCCGCCGCGCCATGATTGCCGAGATCGCAAAATTCGGCAGCGAGCCGCCCCGTGTCCTGAACGCCGCCGAGAGCGACCCGTCGTTCGACTGCGCCTCCGCCAAGCGCGAGGTCGAGAAGGTGATCTGCGCCGATCCGCAGCTCGGCGTGCTCGATCGCCAGATTGCGGAAACGTATGAGCGCGTGCTGAAATCCGCCGGCAAGCGCTCGGCGGATGCTCTGCGCAAGTCCCAGCGCGATTTCCTCGCCACCCGCGATGCCAGCTTCCGCCGCCCCGGCTATGATCTGAAGAAGGTCATGCAGGATCGCTTGCAGCGGTTGACTGCGATGGGGAGCTAGCTGCTCTTCGCCTCTCCCCGCGTGCGGGGAGAGGCCGGAATTTGCGAGAGCAATTCCGGGTGAAGGGGCTCTCCGCGAGTACAGTTGCCACCGATTTTGCGGATGCAGCCCCTCGCCCCAACCCTCTCCCCGTAAGAACGGGGCGAGGGAGCACACCGCCGGTGCGGCGAGCATGTGCCATTCCCCAAAAGGACCATCCCTTTAAGCTTGAACCGCGGCCCGTTCCCGGGACAATAGCCCTCAAACAAGGTCGGTAGTTGATCCGGCCAATACAGGGAACGGGAGCACGGGAATGAACATCCAGGGCAAGAGTCTCTATCACGAAATCCATGCGCGCTCGTTGGCCGATCCGGAGGGATTTTGGGCGGAGGCGGCCAAGGAGATCGACTGGATCGAGCCGCCGAAAAGGATCTTCGATCCGAACGAAGGCGTCTATGGGCGCTGGTTCACCGGCGGCGTCGTCAACACCTGCTACAACGCGCTCGATCGTCATGTCGAACGCGGCCGCGCCGGTCAGGTCGCGCTGATTCATGACTCGCCACTGACGAACAGCATCACCAAATTCACCTATGCCGAACTGCTTGGCGAGGTGCAGGCGCTCGCCGCCATCATGCAGGACTTCGGCGTCACCAAGGGCGACCGCGTCATCCTCTATATGCCGATGGTGGCGGAGGCCGTGGTCGCGATGCTCGCCTGCGCGCGCATCGGCGCGGTGCACTCCGTGGTGTTCGGCGGCTTTGCCGCAAAAGAGCTCGCCAGCCGCATCGACGATGCGCAGCCAAAGCTCATTCTCTCCGCGAGCTGCGGCATCGAGCCCGGCCGCATCGTCCAGTACAAGCCGCTGCTCGATGAGGCGATCAAGCTCGCGTCTTCGAAGCCGAAGGCCTGCATCGTGCTGCAACGCCCGCAGCTCACCTGCGACCTCACGCCGGGCCGCGACTATGATTGGGCGAGCCTGCGCCGCAAAGCGATCAACGATGGCAAGAAGGCCGCGTGCGTGCCCGTTGCCGCCACCGATCCGCTTTACATCCTCTACACCTCGGGCACCACAGGCATTCCCAAGGGCGTCGTGCGCGACAATGGCGGGCATCTGGTCGCGGTGAAATGGTCGATGTTCAATCTCTATGGCGTGAGGCCCGGCGAGGTCTGGTGGTGCGGCTCGGACATCGGCTGGGTGGTCGGCCACAGCTACATCGTCTACGGCCCGCTGCTGCACGGAGCGACCTCGATCATGTATGAGGGCAAGCCGGTCGGCACGCCCGATGCCGGCGCGTTCTGGCGCGTGATCTCAGAGCACAAGGCGGTCGCCTTCTTCACCGCACCGACCGCGTTTCGCGCCATCCGCAAAGAAGATCCGGATGGCAAGTTCATCCGGCAATACGACCTTTCCGGATTCCGCACGCTGTTCCTCGCCGGCGAGCGCGCCGATCCGCCGACGGTGGAATGGGCGGAGCAGCAGCTGAAGGTGCCTGTGATCGACCATTGGTGGCAGACCGAGACCGGCTGGTGCATCGCCGGCAATCCGGTCGGCCTCGGCATGCTGCCGGTGAAGCACGGCTCGCCGACGGTGCCGATGCCGGGCTACCAAGTCGACGTGGTGGATGAAGCCGCAAAGCCGGTCGGTCCCAACACCATGGGCTCGATCGTGATCAAGCTGCCGATGCCGCCTGGCTGCCTGCCGACGCTGTGGAATCAGGATGCGCGCTTCAGGGAGGCCTATCTCACCGAATTCCCCGGCTATTACAAAACCTCGGACGCCGGCTACAAGGACGAGGACGGCTATGTCTTCGTCATGGGCCGCACCGATGACATCATCAACGTCGCCGGCCACCGGCTCTCCACCGGCAGCATGGAGGAGATTCTGACGTCACACCCTGATGTTGCCGAATGCGCCGTGCTTGGCATCAAGGATGCGATCAAGGGCGAGGTGCCCTGCGGCTTCCTGGTGCTCAAGGCAGGCGTCAAGCGAGCGCCCGCCGAGATCGAGAAGGAGATCGTCGCGCTGGTGCGCGAGCGGCTCGGTCCCGTTGCGGCCTTCAAGCTCGCCATCACCGTCGGCCGCCTGCCCAAGACGCGCTCCGGAAAAATCCTGCGCGGCACCATCAAGAAGATCGCCGACGGCGAGCCCTGGACCATGCCGGCCACGATCGAGGATCCCAAGGTGCTGGACGAGATCGGCGAGTCGCTGAAGGGGCGGGTGTGAGGTTTGCTCTGCCGGTGAGGCGCGATGCCGTTGCCCCAACCTCCGCTGTCAGCACCCGCGAAAGCGGGTGATCCAGTACTCCGCGGCGCGCATTTGTTCACACGCTTCCCGCCGCGGCGTACTGGATTCCCCGCTTTCGCGGGGAATGACCGCGAGGGCGGGCAACGGTGTCCAGGGACTTACAATCTCCTCATTCCGCGCTAAACAGGGCCGGCTCACAGAGGACCTCGTATGCCACCCGCCGTCGCGCCGCGCCTGCTCGCAGCCATAGCTCTCGCCATCGCCCTCTCCGCCTGCTCCGCGCGCTACCAGACGCCGGTGGCGATGGGCGGCGACGATGACGATGCGGTGTGCCAGAGCCGCGGCTACGCGCAGGGCTCGCCCGAATACGTAGCCTGCCGCAAGGATCGCGACGTCCAGCGCAATGCCGCCACCGCCCGCGCCGACCGCCGCCAGCGCGATCTCGGCGAGTACATGCTGAACCATCCCGAGCGGCCGTAAGCGACTCCCAGCGTCGTCCCGGCGAACGCCGGGACCCATACCGCGTGATCTATCGATGGCGGGCGATAGACATACCGAACGACGAGTCTTCGCCAAACGCCTCCCTTTGGCTATGGGTCCCTGCTTTCGCAGGGATGACAGCGAGTGTGTGGATACAAAAGAAAAAACGCGGCGGGTTTCCCTGCCGCGCTTTTTGGTCGACGGTAAACGCAGAGAGGAGCGTTACTCCTCTTCGTCCTCGTGCTTCTTGCCACCGAGCGTTTTGAGCTTGGCGAACACGGCATCGACGTTGAGGTCGTCGCTTGAGCGCTCCGCCGGCTCGAACTCGTCCTTCTTGGTGGTCTCGGAGGCCGGCAGCAGGGTGGCGCCGCCATAAGCTGCGTCGATCGGCTTTTCCTTGGCCGCGCGCTGCACCTCGAAATCGAGCTCGATCTGGGAGCAGAGGCCGAGCGTGACCGGATCGATCGGGGTCAGCTGGGAGGTGTTCCAGTGGGTGCGGTCGCGCACGCTGGCGATCGTGCTCTTGGTGGTGCCGACCAGACGCATGATCTGGGCGTCCTTGAGCTCCGGATGGCTGCGCAGCAGCCAGAGGATGGCGCTCGGGCGCTCGTGGCGGCGCGACACCGGCGTGTAGCGCGGGCCCTTGCGCTTGGGCTGCGGCGGCAGCACCACCTTGCTCTCCTGGAGGCGGAGCCGGTAGTCCGGGTTCTTCTCGCCCTTCTCGATCTCCTCGCGGGTCAGCTGGCCGTTGGACAGCGGATCCATCCCCTTGATGCCCTGCGCGGCGTCGCCGTCGGCGATGGCGCGCACCTCGAGCGGGTGCATCTTGGTGAAATCGGCGACCTGGTCGAAGGTCAGCGCGGTGTTGTCGAGCAGCCAGACGGCGGTCGCCTTGGGCATCAGAGGTGCGTTGCTCATGGCAAATCTCCTTTGTGCTTCGCCCACCCCCTCAGGAGGCGAAGCCGGTGGTCATCAGCGATGACGGGAATTAACGCCTATATAAGCCGCCAGGGGGCAATGACGCAATGGTTCTGCTATAGATAGTGCCTTGACAGCGCCCGAAAGGGGGCCCAATTCCCTCCCAAGTCCCTGTCAGCCCGTGCCCCAGGCCCCATTCATCCATCGACCGCGTCCCGCCCATTTGGCGAGGTGATTCGGTCCCGAGATTGCTCAATGTCAGCCAAACCAGACCTCAAAATCGTGCTTTGTTCTCCCCGTGGCTTCTGTGCCGGGGTGGTCCGGGCGATCGACACCGTGGAACGGGCGCTCGATAAATACGGCGCCCCCGTCTATGTTCGCCATGAGATTGTGCACAACAAGTACGTCGTCGACGGGTTGAAGAAGAAGGGCGCCATCTTCGTCGAGGAGCTCGCCGAGATCCCAGAGAACACCACCGCTCCTGTCGTGTTTTCGGCCCATGGCGTGCCGAAATCGGTTCCGGCCGACGCGCAGTCGCGCAACCTGTTCTCGCTGGATGCGACCTGCCCGCTGGTGACCAAGGTGCACCGCGAGGCCGCGATTCACTTCAAGCGCGGCCGCGAGATCTTCCTGATCGGCCACTCCCACCATCCCGAAGTGGTCGGCACGCTCGGCCAGCTCCCGGCCGGCGCCGTCACGCTGATCGAGACCGCCGAGGACGCCAAGACCATCTCGCCGAAGGATCCGAACAATTTGGCCTTCGTGACCCAGACCACGCTCTCGATCGACGACACCGCGGAGATCGTTGCGCTCTTGAAGGAGCGCTTCCCGAACATCAACGGCCCGCACAAGGAAGACATCTGCTACGCCACCACCAATCGCCAACTCGCGGTGAAGAAGGTGGCACCGGTGGTCGACGCGCTCATTGTGGTCGGTGCACCCAATTCGTCGAACTCGCAGCGCCTGCGCGAGGTCGCCGAGCGCGAGGGCTGCAAGATCGCGGTGCTGGCGCAGCGTGCCGCCGACATCGACTGGACCAGGTTCGGCAACATCGCGAGCCTTGGCATCACCGCGGGCGCATCCGCGCCGGAGGTGATCGTCGAGGAGATCATGGACGCGTTCGCGGAGCGTTACACGCTGCATGTGGAGACGGTCTCGGCCGCGGAAGAGAACGAGTTCTTCCCGCTGCCGCGCTCGGTGCGCCCCGAAGCCGCCGCAGAGTAAATCTGCATGGCGGTCTATACCGACGTTGCCGCCGACGATCTTGCGGATTTCCTGAAGCAATACGATCTCGGCGAGTTGCTCTCCTACAAGGGCATTGCCGAGGGCGTCGAGAATTCCAACTTCCTGCTGCACACCAGCCAGGGGAACAAGCAAGTCTCGTTCATCCTCACGCTCTATGAGAAGCGCGTGGCGAAGAACGATCTGCCGTTCTTCCTCGCGCTGATGACGCATCTCGCCGAGCACGGCGTGAGCTGCCCGCTGCCGGTGAAGGCAAAGGACGGCGAGGCGCTGCGCGAGCTGGCGGGCCGTCCGGCCGCAATCATCACCTTCCTGGAAGGCGTCTGGCCGCGCAAGCCGAACGCCACCCATTGTGCCGGCGTTGGCGAGGCGCTTGCGAAGATGCATCTGGCCGGCGCCAATTTCGCGATCAAGCGAGCGAACGCGCTCTCGGTTGCGGGTTGGCGGCCGCTGTTCGATGCGGCGGCAGGGCGCGCCGACGAGGTGCAGCCGGGCCTGCGTGCGTTCCTCGCCACTGAACTTGACTATCTCTCGAGTGGCATCTGGCCGACCGATCTGCCCGAGGGCGTGATCCACGCCGATCTCTTCAACGACAACGTCTTCTTCCTCGGCGACAAGCTGTCCGGGATCATCGACTTCACTTTCGCCTGCAACGACATGCTGGCCTATGACGTCGCGATCTGCCTCAACGCCTGGTGCTTCGAGCCGGATCATTCCTTCAACGTCACCAAGGCGCGCGCCTTCCTCAACGCCTATGGCCGGGTGCGCAAGCTGAGCGAAGCCGAAGAGGCCGCGCTGCCGCTGCTGGCGCGCGGCGCTGCGATCCGCTTCCTGCTGACCCGGCTAGTGGACTGGCTCAACGTTCCGCCGGGGGCCCTGGTCAAGCCAAAGGATCCGCTGGAATATTTTCGCAAGCTGCGCTTCCACCAGAGCGTGTCGAGCGTGTGCGACTACGGGCTGATGCCGTCAGGACCGGTCGCGTGAGCGAAAAGCCCATCGTCACGATCTTTACCGACGGCGCGTGCTCAGGGAATCCCGGGCCCGGCGGCTGGGGTGCGATCCTCAAGTTCGGCGACAAGGAAAAAGAGCTGAACGGCGGCCAGGTGCACACCACCAACAACCAGATGGAATTGATGGCGGCGATCTCCGCGCTCGAAGCGCTGAAAAAGCCGTGCACCGTCGACCTCTACACTGATAGTCAATATGTCCGGCAGGGCATCACGGGGTGGATTCACGGCTGGAAGCGCAACGGCTGGCGCACCGCCGACAAGAAGCCGGTCAAGAATGTCGAGCTATGGCAGCGCCTCGACGCCGCGCTGAAGGCGCATGACGTGCGCTGGCACTGGGTCAAAGGCCACGCCGGTCACCCCGAGAACGAGCGCGCGGATCAGTTGGCGCGGGATGGGATTGTGAAGGCAAGACTGCAGCAAAGGGTGAGGGAGTAGCGGCGAGCGGCGTTGTTGGTGAACGCGCTGCGATGCCCTCCGCTGTCATCGCCCGGCTTGACCGGGCGATCCAGTACGCCGCAGCAGTCGTAATGAATCTCGAAGCCTCTGGAATACTGGATCGCCCGCCTTCGCGGGCGATGACAGTTGCGCGTGTGGCTGCGAGCGAGGCTGAAGCTTACAGCTGTCCCAGCAGCGTATCGCCGCCGGAGACCTCGACCTTGCCGGGCATCGCCTCAAGGTTCAGCTTCTTGACCACGCCGTCCTCGACCAGCATCGAATAGCGCTTGGAGCGGATGCCGAGGCCGTTGGCTGAGGCATCGAGCTCCATGCCGATCGCCTTGGTGAAATCGGCATTGCCGTCGGCGAGGAAGATCGCCTCGTCGCGCTGGTCGGTATCGCGCTTCCAGGCGTTCATGACAAAGGCGTCGTTGACCGAGACGATCGCGATGGTATCGACGCCCTTGTCCTTGATGGCATAGGCGTTGAGGAAGATGCTCGGCAGATGCATCTTGTGGCAGGTACCGGTGTAGGCGCCGGGCACCGCAAACAGCGCCACCTTCTTGCCCTTGAAGATGTCGTCGGTGGTCTTCACCTGCGGACCTTCCGCCGTCATCACGCGGAATTTCGCCTCGGGCAGCTTGTCGCCAATCTGGATCGCCATCGTCGTTCTCCCTGAAAATCGGTCCCGCTTTTTAGACCGTGGCGCGGGCCTGCACAATATTGCCGGCGGAGGAAGCCGCGTGGGCGGCGGCCCTTCACCGTGATGTCATCAGCCGGCGAAGCCGCCGCTGTCGAGGAAGGCCTGCTCCTCCGCGGTGGTGTCGCGGCCGAGCAGGCGGTTGCGGTGGGGAAAGCGGCCGAACCGCTGGATGATGTCGGCGTGCTCGCGCGCGTATTTCAGGTTTTCCGTATTGTCGGCGTTTTCAAACAGCGCGACGCAATGCAACTGGTCGGGCAGGTGCTCGGAATGCATGAAGGGCAGATAGAGGAATTCGAGCAGGACCGGATCGATCCTGCGATCGACGCCTCGGTCGATGGCGCGGCGGGCAACCTCGCGCGCCAGCGGATCGCTGGCGAAGGCCTCCGGCGTGCCGCGAAACATGTTGCGTGGAAACTGGTCGAGCACGATGACGAGCGCGAGCGCGCCCTCGTCGCTATCTTCCCATGGTGCCAGCTCGCCGGCGGCCGCCCTCTGCCATAGCGCCAGAAAGCGGCGCCTGATCTCCGCGTCGAACGCGTCGCTGCGCTGGTACCAGCGCTCGCGGCCGGCCGCGCGCCAGAAGGCGAGAATGCCGGCCGGGCTGATATTCCCGACGTCAGTCATGAACCAGACCGCTTACGCTGCCTCGGCTTTCTTCTCGTCACGCAGCTGCCGGCGCAGAATCTTGCCGACATTGGTCTTCGGCAGGTCGGCACGGAACTCGATATGCTTGGGCACCTTGTAGCCGGTGAGCTGCTCCTGGCAGAACTTGATGACGTCCTCGGCAGCGAGGTTCGGGTCCTTCTTCACGATGAACGCCTTCACCGCTTCGCCTGACTTGGAATCGGGAATGCCGATCACGGCGCATTCGAGCACGCCCGGATGGCTCGCGATCACTTCCTCGATCTCGTTCGGATAGACGTTGAAGCCGGAGACGAGGATCATGTCCTTCTTGCGGTCGACGATCTTGGTGTAACCCCTCTCGTCCATGATGCCGATGTCGCCGGTGCGGAAATAGCCGTCCGCGGTCATCACCTTGGCGGTTTCTTCCGGCCTGTTCCAGTAGCCCGACATCACCTGCGGACCCTTGGCGCAGATCTCGCCCGCCTGGCCGAGCGGGACTTCGTTGCCGTCATCATCGCGGATCGAGATCCAGGTCGACGGCACGGGAATGCCGATTGATCCGGAGAATTCGGTCGTGGTCGCGGGATTGCAGGTCAGCGTCGGCGAGGTCTCCGATAGGCCGTAGCCTTCGGCGATGAAGCAGCCGGTCACCGCCTTCCACTGCTCGGCGACGGGGCGCTGCACGGCCATGCCGCCGCCGTTGGAGATCTTCAGCTTGGAGAAGTCGAGCTTCTTGAAGTCGGGATGATGCATCAAGCCATTGTAGAGCGTGTTCACCGCCGGGAAGCTGTTGACCTGGTATTTCGCGAGCTCCTTAACGAAGCCCGCGATGTCGCGCGGATTGGGGATCAGGAGATTGCAGCCGCCGGCGCGCACCGCGAGCAGGTAGCAGGCCGTCAGCGCGAAGATGTGGTAGAGCGGCAGCGCGCAGACGATCAGGAGCTGGTCGATGTGCGGCGGCGCGGCGAGCGCCGGCTGCAGCCAAGCATCGTTCTGCAAGACGTTGGCGACGATGTTGCGGTGGAGCAGCGTGGCGCCCTTGGAGACGCCGGTGGTGCCGCCGGTATATTGCAGGAAGGCGACATCGCCGGGCGAGAGTTTTGGCTTGTTGAACGTCAGGCCGCGTCCGGCGGAGAGCGCGTCGTTGAAGGACACCGCGCCCGGCAGCGAGAACGCCGGCACCATCTTCTTGACGCGGCGGACGACGAGATTGACGATCATGCCCTTGAAGCCGAGCAGGTCGCCCATGCTGGCGACGATGACGTGCTTGACTTGTGTCTTGGCGATCACCTGCTCGACGGTGTGGGCAAAATTCTCCAGCACGATGATGGCTTCGGCGCCGGAATCCTTGAGCTGATGCTCAAGCTCGCGCGGGGTGTAGAGCGGGTTGACGTTGACCACAGCAAAGCCGGCGCGCAGCACGGCGGCGGTTGCGACTGGATATTGCAGCACGTTCGGCATCATGATGGAGACGCGGGCGCCGCGCTGCAGGCCGCGGCCTTGCAAGTAGGCAGCGAGCGCCAGCGACATCTGGTCGAGGTCGCGATAGCTGATCGACTTGTCCATGCAGATGAACGCCTTGCGGTCGGCGAACTTCTTGAAGCTCTCCTCCAGGAGGTCGACCAGCGATGCGTATTGCGTCGGCTCGATATCGGCGGGCACGCCGGGCGGATATTGCTTGAGCCAGATGCGCTCCATGGAAACTCCCCTCTCTTGCACCAGAGCCCGTTGTGTCTCGGGCTTGCCTCATTGCCGGCAGTATCGAGCCTGCCGGAACGGGTGGCAAGCGTCGTGGCTTAGGGCAAAGGCCGGGGAGTGGCTACCGGAATCATCGCAAACCACGCGCTGCCGCAACTGCGAAGCTGGGCGGATGTCTGATCCCGAACCGCGTTAACTGTTGTTGGCCGGCTTCGCGGGAGCTGGCTTGGTTGCGGCCTTGGGCTTGACCGGCTTTGCCGCCGCATCGCCGCTCGCCGCCGGCTTCTCGGCAGGTTTCGCCGCTGCATCCGGCTTGGCCGCGGCATGCCTGGCGCCGGCCGGTTTGGCTGCGGCCTTGCTGTCGCTGTTCGTATTTTTCTTCGCCTCGGGCTTGGCAGCATCCGGCTTCGCCGCCGCCGTCTTGGGCTCCTTCGGCTTGTCCGCCGGCTTGGCGGTTGCGTCGGGCTTCTTGGCGACGCGCGACTTCTTGCCACGCGGTTTGGGCGTAGCCTGCTGGTCGGCATCGGCCGCGACCGCCGCGATCAGAGCGGTGCCGCTGCGGGTCGGACCGGTATAGACCAGCACGGGCTCAGCCGCCGCCGGAGCCGAGGCCATCAGCTCGGAAGCCTTCATCAGCGGCGGCTGGAGGCTGGCGGTGAAGAAGGTGACCTGGGCTTCGCCGCCGGTGGCCGAGGTCGATCCGGCAGTGCCGCCATTGGTGGCGATCAGCGCATCGTCATCGTCGCTCGCCGGCCGCTTGCGGTGGCCGCCGCACATCTCCTCGCGCAGGTTCGGCGGCGAGGCATCGACCGGTACCAGCTTGTCGACGGTGCCGAGCGAGGGGCGCAGCCAGGTGAGATTGTCCTGGCTGAAGCCGCGCTCGAGCAGCTGCGCCGCCTTCACCGCACGTGCAGTGCCGGAGTTGGCGCCGAGCACGACCGCGATCAGCCGGCGGCCGTTGCGTGTGGCCGAGGCGACGAGATTGTAGCCGGAGGCGCAGATGAAGCCGGTCTTGAAACCGTCGGCGCCAGGATAGCGGCCGATCAGCTTGTTGAAGTTCGGCGTGATGCGCTTGCCGAAGCGGATCGCCGGGATGTGCACGAAGTATTCGTATTCCGGCAGGTCGCGCAGGAAGGAGCGGGCGAGAATGCCGAGGTCGCGCGCGGAGGTGATCTGGCCGTCGGCGGGCAGGCCGTTGGGATTGACGTAGCTCGTCTGCGTCATGCCGAGCCGCTGCGCGGTGTCGTTCATCATCGCGGAGAAGCCGTCGATCGAGCCGCCGACGCCCTCGGCGAGCACCACGGCCATGTCGTTCGCGGACTTGACCATCATCATCTTCAGCGCGTTGTCGACGGTGAGCTGCGTTCCCGGACGGAACCCCATCTTCGACGGCGACTGCGAGGCCGCGGTCGGCGACACCGTGAGCAGCGTGTCGAGCGTGAGCTTGCCGTCCTTGACCGCCTTCAGAGTCACATAGGCGGTCATGATCTTGGTGACGGAGGCGGGGTACCACGGGATCGTCGCGTTCTCCGCCTGCAGCACCTTGCCGCTGTCGGCTTCGATCAGCAGCAATGCTTCGGCGCTCGCCGCGCGCGGCGCAAGCAATGCAGCGCAGGCGAGCGTCGCAGCGAACAGGTTGAACAGCGATTTGCGAAGCAGCGGGCGAATGGCGTGCACTATCCGATTCCGGTCCTTGGAGACCCGCCTGATACGGACGGCTCTCGTGATCTGATGTTCGGTTCTGAAATCCGGCGCCGCCGCTTGCGGCGTCGCAAACCTATACCGGCTCGTGCGTCGGGAATAGGGGTTTCGGGCGCGTATTCCGCAATGAAATAGGCCGAATTTCGACGGTCCTATGGGGACTTGACCGCAGTCGCGGCAGCCTCGGCCGCCGTCACGCTGGCCCGCGCGTTTTCCTGAACCATGAACTGGGCCCTGGCGAGTTCGGCGAAATGGCCGCCCTTGGCGACGAGTTCATCGAAAGTTCCGCTTTCGATGACGCGGCCATGCTCGAAGACCAGGATCCGCGTGGCGTTGCGGATGGTGGACAGGCGATGGGCGATCACGAAGGTGGTGCGGCCCCTCATCACTTCATCGAGAGCGGCGTTCACCTTGGTCTCGGTGACCGCGTCGAGTGCGCTGGTCGCCTCGTCCAGGATCAGGATCGGCGGGTCCTTCAGCAGCGCGCGGGCGATCGACAGGCGCTGGCGCTCGCCGCCGGAGAGCATGCGGCCGCGCTCGCCGGCATTGGTGTCGAACCCGCCGCTGCGCTCGATGAAGTCGAGCGCCTGCGCGCGCTCGGCGGCCTTTCGCATCTCGGCCTCGGTCGCGTCCGGCTTGCCGACGCGAAGATTTTCCGCGATGGATCGGTTGAACAGCAGTGCCTCCTGGAACACGACGCCGATATTTCGCCGCAGCGAGGTCAGCGTGACGCCGCGCACGTCCATGCCGTCGATCTTGATGAAGCCGGATTGCGGATCAAAGGCGCGGTGCAAGAGCGCGATGGCCGTGGACTTGCCGGCGCCGGTCGGACCGACCAGCGCGATGGTCTGGCCGGGCAGCGCGGTGAAGGAGAGGTCCTCGACCGCCGGCCGCTTGCCGTCATAGGAGAAGGTGACGTCGTTGAACTCGACGAGGCCGGAGAGCCGTCCCGCATCGATCGCGTCTGGGCGGTCGTGCACCGCAGGCACCGCATCGAGCACGCCAAAGAATTCGCGCAGGCGCGGGGCTTCCATGAACACGTTGTTGATGAAGCTCACGACCTGCTCGAGCTTCTGGATCAGCAGCGTGGCAAAGCTCACGAACATCACGATCTCGCCGACCGAGGTCAGCCCCTGATCGTGCAGCGCGATGCCGAGCGTGAAGATCGCCAGCACCGTGATGGTGGTGGAGGCGCGCGTGATGATGGTGACGAGCGCCCACCACGACAGCACCGGCATCTGCGCGGCGAGCAGTTCGTCGGCGATGGAGCGCAATCCCTTCACTTCGGATTCGACGCGGACGAAACTCTGCACCAGCGCGACGTTGCCGAGCGCGTCCGAGGCGCGCGCGGAGAGTTCGCTATACTGCTCCTCGACCGCCATCTGCATGCCGAAGGTCTTGCGCACCACAAAGGTCGTCAGCGCGGTGAAGACGATGCAGAGCACGAACAGCAGGATCGCCAGCCGCCAGTTCAGATAGAGCGACAGCGGCAGCAGCACCACGACCGAAAGGATCGCCGCAAAGTGCTCGCGGAAGAAGCCGAGCCAGAGCCGCCACAGCGCGTCGGTGCCGTTGAGCATCACCTTCATCAGCCGGCCCGAATGAGTGCCGGAGTGGAAGGTCAGCGGCAGTTGCAGAATGTGCTCGAAATAGCTCGTCAGCACCGCCTGGCGCTGGCGATGCGAGAGCCGGTCGGCCTGCAGCGCCACCAGCGCGCTGCAGGCGATGGTGAACAGCCCGAACGCCACCCAGGCGCCCAGGAACGGCCAGGCCGAGCCGGAGCCGGCCACCGTCTTGCCGGAGAGCACGTCGACGATGCGGCCGAACAGCACGGGCTCGGCGAACTGCGAAGCTGCGAGCAGGAGATTGGCGACCGCGAGCAGCCAGCCGAGCCGCGCCTCCTTGCCGAGCAGTTCGAGAACACGGGTGTAGAGACGGAGCATCGACATGCGGGCAAGCAACTCGGGCGGCTGATGGTGCCCGCATTCTAAGCAGGGATCGCCCGCGAGATACAGCGGAAGCTTTCGGTTTTGCTCAATTGATGAGCCGGCCCGCGACCGGTGGCAGGAACTGGTCGTCGAAGATGTCGGCCGCTGCCGGGCGTTTGCGGAATTTGAAATCCTGCGCGATCTGGTCGATCGATCGCTCCAGGCGTGCCGGGTCGAGGCCACCGAGGCCGTTGCGCCTGACCTCGTCGGTCAGGATATTGTCGACGAGCACGGTCTTCAGGCGTTCTAGCTCCAGGCTGCTGTCGCCATCCTCGATGCGGCTCACGGCCTCGTCCGCCGCGCGGGCAGGCTCCTTGATTGTTGCGCGGATGCCCGCGATCAACGCGCGGACGAATCCCTTCACTGCGTCGGGCTGCGCCGCCGCGAAGGCGGGATTTGCCACTACGGCAAAGCCGTAGGCCTCGCAGCCATAGTCGGCATAGCGCAGCACGACGAGATCGCCGCCGGGCACGCCGCGGTCGCGCAGGTTGACCGCGGAGAGATAGCTGAAGCCGGCGACGGCATCGACTTGTCCTGCGGACAGGATCGGCTCGCGCACGGCTGCGCTGATCTTGTGGAATTTCACGCGCGATGCGTCGATGCTGTTCTGCTGCGCCAGCGCCGGCCACAGCCGCATCGACAGATCGCCGTCGGCAACGCCGACGGTCCTGCCGTCGAGATCGGGCAGCAGGTGGATGCCGCGGCTCCGGCGTGCGACGATCGCGTAAGGCGCGCGGTTGAACAGCACGAACACCGCCTTGACCGGCGCCGCATTGTCGTTGCCGCGAAAACGAATGAGCTCGTTGATATCGACGAGCGCGAGCTCGCTGTCGCCCTTGGCGACGCGCGCGAGCGCCTCCGGCGATCCGGCCGCGCTGTTGAAGGAGACGTTGAGGTGCTCGGCGCCGAATCCTCCGTCCTTTGCGGCCAGGAAGAACGGCGCCATGCTCGCATCGATCAGGCGATCGAATGTGAAGTGGACCGCAGTTGATGGCGTGGCCGTCTCGGCCGCCGTGACCTCGCGTGCAGGCAGCGTGACAAGCAAGATTGCGACGGCGAGCACAACGGCCGGCAGGTCGCGAAGAGCGAACGTCTTGAATCCTGACATCAGCGGCGCCGGTCCTGCATTGTTATGATTTCGTGACGCTTGCAGCGCCGGCTGGCAGCCACTCTGTCAGCGTCAACATGAACGGCCGATGAGCGGCGGTTGCGTCACGATTACGCAACCCCGTTCAGCTTGTGTTCGGGTTGGGGAACCCAACATGGGATGCGGGTGTTTGAGAGACATGAGCCTGTCTCGAGGCACCAATGAAGGTCCCAAGGAGGGTCCAGAACATGTTTGACAGATTTTCCAAGTCCGGCGGCCGCAAGGCCGTCCTTGCCACAGCCGCGGTGCTGGCGCTGACCACAGTCGCTCCGACCGCCTCTTACGCCGGCGGTCGCCACTGGCATGGTGGCGGCGGCGCGGCCTTCGCCGGCGCCGCCATTGCGGGCGCCATCGGTACCGGCCTTGCGATCGCCGCGACCCGCGATGCCTACGCCTATGACTACGGTCCGGGCTACGGCTATTACGGCGGTCCTGTCTATTACAGCGGGCCGGCCTATGGCCCCTATTACGGTCCGGGCCCGAACTACCAGTATCAGCGCTATGGCGGCTCGGCGCCGTCTGAGCTCTGCGGCCAGGGCTATTTTCAGAACTGCTACTGACCTTATACAGATCTTGGCTACCAAAGGTTGACCACAGCAGGCCGTCGCGGTTGCCGCCGCGGCCGGCTTTTTGCTTTTGCTGTCGTGCGTTAACGCGCTCGCCACCGGTTTAGGGTAGCTTCGCGTACATGAGTGATTCGCTTGAGCGGCTATATCTGGCTGTGCTCGCGGCCAGAGACCTTGATCCGGCAACATCGCGCACCGCGCGCCTGTTTCAGCGCGGCCCCTCCAAGATGGCGAAGAAGCTGGCCGAAGAGGCTATCGAAGTCGTGATCGACGCGGTCAACGGCGATAGCGAAGCCGTGGTCCGGGAAAGCGCCGATCTGCTCTACAATCTCACCGTGCTCTGGGCCTCGGCCGGCGTGCGCCCAGAGGACGTCTGGCGCGAGATGGCGCGGCGGGAAGACATGCTCGGCATCGCCGAGAAGCTGCCGAAGTCGCCGACGAAGCTGCCCAAAGTCGCCTCACCGCGCATCGCCGCCCGGCGGCCAATTGTCGCGCTGGAAGGGCGCGGCGCGCGCAAGCGCCACTAAATCACGCCGAATCGTCACAAAACTCGCGATGGACAAATCCGTCCCATGGTGCTTCATCGCGGCGCCATGCTGAAACGTATCTACGACTGGTGCATCGACGCCGCCCACAAGCCCTACGCGCTCTGGATCATGGGAGCCGTGGCTTTCGCAGAAAGCTCCTTCTTTCCGGTCCCGCCGGATGTGATGCTGATCCCGATGTCGCTGGCGCGCCCGCAGCGCGCCTGGGTCTATGCGGCGATCTGCACCGCGACGTCGGTGGTCGGCGGCCTGCTGGGCTACGCCATCGGCGCGCTGCTGTTCGATTCGGTCGGCCATTGGCTGATCCAGGTCTACGGCCTCGGCGACAAGGTCGATGCCTTCCGCGCCTCCTACGCAGAGTGGGGTGCCGTCATCATCCTGCTCAAGGGCCTGACGCCGATCCCCTACAAGCTCGTCACCATCACCTCGGGCTTTGCCGGCTACAATATCGGGCTGTTCATCCTGTGCTCGATCGTGGCGCGCGGCGGACGTTTCTTCATCGTCGCCATCCTGCTCAATCGCTATGGCGACTGGATCCGGGTCAAGATCGAGAAGCATCTCGGCCTCGTGGTGGCAGTGGGTGTCATCGTGCTGGTGCTCGGCTTCGTGGTGGCGATCAAGTTGATCTGATGCTTGGATCCGGAGCGCTTTGACGCCGCGTCGGCTTCGGCTACGTTGCCGGCATGATGGTTCGATCCGGCAATCCGGCCACGCGGCTCGGGACCCTGACGTCAGCAGCGCTGCTGCTCCTGCTCGGTTGTGGCGGCGCGGGATGGACGCAATCGGCGCCGCCGGTGCTCGGCGTGCAGGAGCAGAGACCGCAGGGCGCATCACCGCCAGCGATCCCACCTCCATCGGCGCCGCCGGCGCGCGAGGACAATCCCGGGCTGATCAACGGATTGAGCAACCTGTTCGACAAGGTGCCCTCCTTCCTGCCGCCGATCAAAAGCCCTGCTGAAACCATGAACGATCTGTCGCGGCTGGCGACGCCGTCGGCCATGGCCTCGGGGCGCGTGGCATGTCCGGCCTCGTCCAACGGCGCGCCCGACTGCAAGCTCGCGGCCGACCAGCTCTGCCGGAGCAAGGGCTACAGGGAAGGCAAGAGCCTCAACGCCGACTCCGCCGAAAAATGCTCGGCCAAGGTTCTCATTCCGGAGCGGCAACGCAAACCGGACGATTGCCGCACCGATACTTTCGTGACCAGCGCGCTGTGCCAGAATTGAAGGACGTCGCGCGACCAAAGGAGCGCCCATGAGCCGCTACGAGCAGGATTTCCTCGGACAGCGTGAGATCGCCGACGACATCTATTACGGCGTCCAGACCATCCGGGGGAAGGAGAACTTCCACATCACCGGCATTCCGATGAACCAGGAGCCTTACTTCGTGAAGGCGCTTGGTTACGTGAAGAAGGCCGCGGCCATGGCCAACCGCGACCTCGGTGCGATCGATGCCAAGGTGGCCGACGCGATCATCCTCGGCTGCGACCGCGTCATCGCCGGCGACATGATGGACCAGTTCGTCACCGACTTCATCCAGGGCGGCGCCGGCACCTCCACCAACATGAACGCCAACGAGGTGATCGCCAATCTCGCGCTGGAATCGCTCGGTTTTACGAAGGGCGACTATCAGCATGTCAGCCCCAACGATCACGTCAATTACGGCCAGTCGACCAACGACACCTATCCGACTGCCTTCCGCCTTGCGCTGATCCTGCGGCTCGAGAGCTACATGACGGCGCTGCGCCAGCTCCAGGAGGCGTTCTTCACCAAGGGCCGCGAGTTCGAGCGCGTGCTGAAGATGGGCCGCACCCATTTGCAGGACGCGGTGCCGATGTCGCTCGGTGCTGAATTCCGCGGCTGGGGCACCACGATCGGCGAAGAGGTCGACCGCATCTCGGAAGCGCGCGCGCTGCTGCGCGAGATCAATCTCGGCGCCACCGCGATCGGCACCTCCGTGACGGCCGCGGTCGGCTATCCCAAGCTTGCGGTCCGGCATCTGAGCGCGCTGACAGGCGTCGACTTCATCCTCGCAGGAGACCTGGTCGAGGCGACATCGGACACGGGGGCCTATGTGCAGCTCTCCGGCGTGCTCAAGCGCACCGCGAGCAAGCTGACGAAAATCTGCAACGACATCCGCCTGCTCGCATCCGGCCCGCGCGCCGGCTTCAACGAGATCAACCTGCCGCAATTGCAGCCGGGCTCCTCGATCATGCCGGGCAAGGTCAATCCCGTGATCCCCGAGGTCGTCAACCAGACCAGCTTCCTGGTCATCGGCCTCGACACCACGGTGACGTTGGCTGCTTCCGCCGGCCAGCTCCAACTCAACGTGATGGAGCCGGTGATCTCGTTCGCGCTGTTTTTCTCGATCCGCACCATGGAGCGCGCCGTCAACAGCCTGCGCGAGAATTGCGTCGTCGGCATCACCGCCAACGCGGAGCACACCCGCAACATGGTGCTGAACTCGCTCGGCATCGTCACCGTGCTGAAGCCGCTGCTCGGCTACAAGCAATGCGCCGAGATTGCGCGCGAGGGCTACAAGAGCGGCAAGTCGCTGCACGAGATCGTCGTTGTCGAGCGCAAGCTGCTGACGCAGGAGAAATGGGACGAGATGTTCTCGTTCGAGCGGCTGATCAACCCGGATTTGATTTCCTAGCACCGTCCGCTCCTCTCGCCTTCGTCTTTGCGAGGAGAGCCCCCGCGACAAAGCAATCCAGACTGTCTCCGCGTAAGGATTCTGGATGGCTTCGCTTCGCTCGCAATGACGGAGAGCGCGGCCGGAATTCCGCGCGTTGGAATTGTAGCAACGGCATCCGCTGCGGCGGCAAAACGCAATACTTGACAGTGGAAAGATTGCCTTGTTGGTATGGCTCCCAACTTCAGTTTGACCGCCAGAAGAGGACCGTTCCGCAATGTCCATGCCTGCCTTGTTCAAGGGGCGCCTGTCGATTCCCGTGATCGGCTCGCCGCTCTTCATCATCTCGGTGCCCGATCTCGTGATCGCGCAGTGCAAGGCGGGTGTGGTCGGCTCGTTTCCGGCGCTGAATGCGCGGCCGCCGGAGCTGCTCGACGAATGGCTGGCGCGGATCACCGAAGAGCTCGCGGCCTATGACCGCGCCCATCCGGACAGGCCCTCGGCGCCATTTGCAGTCAACCAGATCGTGCACAAGTCGAACAACCGGCTCGATCACGACATGCAGCTCTGCGCCAAGTACAAGGTGCCGATGATCATCTCCTCGCTCGGCGCGCGCGAGGAGCTCAACCAGGCAGTGCACGGCTGGGGCGGCATCGTCTTCCACGACGTCATCAACCAGAAATTCGCGCGCAAGGCGATCGAGAAGGGCGCCGACGGCCTGATCCTGGTCGCGGCCGGCGCCGGCGGCCATGCCGGCACCATCTCGCCGCTCGCCTTCGTTGCCGAAACGCGAAAGTGGTTCGATGGTCCCATCGCGCTGTCGGGCGCGATTGGCAATGGCAAGGCGATCCGCGCCGCGCGCATTCTCGGCGCCGACTTCGCCTATATCGGCTCGGCCTTCATCGCCACCAAGGAAGCCAACGCGGTCGAAAAATACAAGGAGATGATCGCAGGCTCAACGGCTGACGACATCGTCTATTCCAACCTCTTCACCGGCGTGCACGGCAACTATCTGAAGCCCTCGATCCTCGCCGCCGGCATGGATCCGGACAACCTGCCGACCTCCGATCCCTCCAAGATGAACTTTGGCACCGACGCCTCCGGCGAGCGCGCCAAGCCGAAGGCCTGGAAGGAAATCTGGGGCTCGGGCCAAGGCATCGGCAGCGTCGAGGGAATCGTGCCTGCCGCCGAGATGATTGCGCGCTTCAAGAAGGAATACGAGGAAGCGATCGACCTGCCGCTGTGATGGCACTTGCAATGACCGCCATCTATCGCGTCGACGGCAACAGCGTCGTCACCAGTCCGGATGCCGCGGGGCCCTGGGACCGGCGCATGCAGCACGGCTCGGCGCCGGCCTCGCTGGTGACCTGGGCGGCCGAACGCATCGCGACGCCCGTACCCATGAACATCGCGCGCGTCACCATCGATCTGATGCGTCCGGTGCCGGTGGCGCCGCTCACGATTGCGACCGAGGTTTTGCGCGAGGGCCGCAAGATCCAGCTCTGCGAAGTGAAGCTCCTCGCCGACGGCGTGCAGGTCGTGGGCGCCACGGTGCTCAAGATCAAGACTCAGCCGCAGACATTGCCGGACGACGTCGAGGAGCTGCCAGTCACGCTGCCTTCGCCGGAGGACTCGCTGGCCGAGGACGGTCACGCCGCCAGCAGTCCGTTCGTACGATCGGTCTCGATGCGTGCCGCGCGCGGCCGCTTCGGCCGGGCCGGTGCCGGCGCGATCTGGTTTCGCATCGACCATCCGCTGATCGAGGGCGAGGCGGTCTCGCAGGCGATGCGCGCCGTGGTCGCCGCCGACTTCTCCAACGGCACCGCCTCGACGCTCGATTTCCGCGCCTGGACCTACATCAATGCCGACCTCACCGTGAACTTTGCGCGCCAGCCGGTCGGGGAATGGATTCTACTCGACGGCGAATCCTGGATCGGCCCGGACGGTGCCGGTCTTGCGATGTCACGGCTCGCGGACAGGCAGGGTTACTTTGGCCGCGCGGTGCAGAGCCTAGTGATCGAGAAGCGGTGAGCGAGACGGCTTTCGCGGTGTGCAGTAGCGGCGCCGTTTGAATGGCAGGCTTCCGCCGCCGCGGAAGCGATGCCAGGTCGCGAACCTCTTCTTGTCCGGAGGCCTCTTGTTCGACGCCAGCGTCCTGCCAGTTCACACGCCGTAGAAGATCTTGATCTCCCAAAGCAGGACAACGATAGCCGTGATCAACGTGATCGCAGCCAAAGCACTTTCCAGGGAAGCGACTCTCATTTGATACTCCGCTTCCAGCCCCGTTCAGCGATCTAGTCGATTCGCCGATTCGCCGGCAATTGTGCACACACCACCTCGACACGCTCCGTGGCACGCTGTTGTTTGCCGGCCACAACAACCCGTAAAATCCCGGAGAGCGGATGCTGCCATGCGCCGGCTTTGGTGTGACATGTCTGGGGAGGGAGAGCGGGTTCCGCGCCCCGATTAATCCCGCATAGATCCGCAGCCCCGCGCTTAACTGCGGATTAACCATCCCCCGCCAACAATCTCCTCACGGCCGCCAATCAGGACCGAGAGGGACAGGCGATGGACTTCGATTTTCTCAACAGCAAGACAGCCGCGACGCTGGACGAGATCCGCGTGCGTGTGGCTCATGCGCTGGCCCGCCACCCGATGTGCCGCAACGTCCGCTTCGACATCGTCAGCGTTCCTCGCACCCGCCGGGGCGGCAACTGGACGGTGACGCTGCAATCGGTCGAGCCGCGCGCGGTATGGGAGGCCTCGGAGATCGTCGCCGACATCCAGGACGCCTACGATCTGGCCGCAGCCGCTTGATTTTCTTGGTTTTTCGAGGCGTGTCGCCGCAGGCAGGCCGATTGTCGCAACGAAGGCACACTCAAGCCTTAATTCGCGCCCTTTTCCTGGGCAATGTTAACAAACTCGTGAAGCGGACCTTCCGGAGAGACGTTTGTCCAGAGCCGTCACCATCACCGTGTTGATCTGTTTCCTCGTCCTCGGCGCCGCCACCACCGCCATTCTCGGTCGCGACAGCGTCCCCAGCGCCAGCGCCGAGATGATCGCGGAGGCGCTGCCCAAGCAGCTCACAACCAACCGCGCCGCGAAGGCCGACCGTCTCATCCCGACTCTGGCGCTGGCTTCGGCCGCGGTCGATCCGGTCCAGGTGCCCGCCGACAAGCTCTCGCAGGCGCCGGTGCTGACCGAGCCGCTGCGTCAGGCTTTTGCCGCCGCGACCCCGTCCGATTTCCCGATGCCCAACTCAGCTTCGTCGGCAAGCGCGCATGAGGCGCCCGCCGCGGCGGAGGTTCCTGCCGTCGAGGTTCCGGCAAAGCCGAAGGTCGTCGCCAAGCCGCAGCCGCAAAAGACCTATACGCTGCTCTCCGACGTGCAGATCGCGGGGATCCGGAATCGCCTGAAACTCTCGTCGTCGCAGGAATATTACTGGCCCTCGGTCGAGACCGCGCTGCGCAATGTCGCCCGCAAGATCTCGGCAAACAAGCTCTCCAATCCGAACGGGCCAAACGTACAGATCGATCCGAACTGCGACGAAGTCCAGCAGTTGAAATCGGCCGCGATGCCGCTGCTGTTCCAGCTGCGTGACGACCAGAAGGAAGAAGTGCGCAAGCTCGCCCGCATCATCGGGCTCGAGAAGGTCGCGCAGCAGATCTGAGGCGCGGTTCCGGCCGATATCAGGAACATCCGGCAATCCTCAGGCGTTGCCCGCTTCAAACAGGGAGTGGGACAATGCGCGCCTCGACAGCTTATTTCGTGGGTGCCGGAACGATTGTTGCTGCCATTGCCATTGGTCTCGGCGGCGGCATCGTCGCTGGCAATATCATGAACCCGATCGCGTCGAAGCAGGGACCGGACACCAGCAAGATGGCGCAGCGCGCTGAAGCGGCTGCACCCGCCAATACACCTGCTGCCACGAACGCGCCGTCCGAGCGCGTCCAATATCTCACCGGCACGCAAGCTTTCGGCGCGATGATCGCCGCGCCCGCCCAGGCGCAGGACGAAGCCAAATCTGAAATGAAGCCTGCTGAGACGAAACCCGAGACGCAGACGACCCCGGCGAAGGCTGAGCCGCCGGCGCCGCCTCCCTCGCGAGCCGCTGCCGTCGAGCCGTCCAGGGAACAGGCCAAGCCGGCATCGCATCCGCAAGCGGCAAAGCCTGCCGAGCAGCAGGCCTCAACCGAGCCATCCTCCACAGTCGACAATGCCTATGCCAAGGCGAGGGATTCCGACGTGAAGCGCGCCGCGTCCGAGCGGCGCCGGACGGAGCGGCGCGAGCGCTGGGCCGAACGTCATCGTTACGATTTCCGCGAGCAACGCGGCATGCGCGACCGTACCGATTGGGACGACGTCGCCCGCAGCATCCGCGAAGATTCCGATGCGCGCGAATACGCGAACCGTCCGCGCAGCGGCTTCCCGCAGATCAGGCTGTTCGGATCTGACGACGACGATTAGAGCATGATCCGGACCCGAAGGGCCGCGTTAGCGCAAAGTGTGCCGCGGTTTTCCATGCTCAAACGACAAACCTAAAGCGCAATGACGATTCATCCCGATCTCATCGCGCTCTAACCTGCCGGCGCGCTCAGCTGCTTGCCGAGCGCGCGACGTTCTCCCCGGAAGATATCAGCCGCCGTGCGACTCCACGACCTTGCGGCAGCTGTCGGAGAGCTTCGACTTGTTCTCGCGCAGGCACGCATTCATCTGCGGCGGCTTGCCGATATGCTCGGCGCAGAATTTGCTGGCGTCGCTGCGGCAGGCCATCTGCTCCTGCGGCGTCGGACCGGATTGCGCGGCAGCGGGCAGGATGGCGGCGGCGAGCAGCAGCGCGGCAAGAACCGAAGTCTTCATAAAACACCTCTCTGGCATTGTCGTTGGTCCCGCCTGGGATCAAGCGGGCCGGACCATCTCGCGAAGGCGCAGCGCCGGTCCATGCCATGTTCATGGCATCGGCTCGGCCCGATCGCCGCCGCACCCCCATCTTCATGGTATGTATCCGCGCGCGGTCTTTTGCCATTCACACCTGCACGTCGGCTGCCAAACCCGGTGATTGCACCGGGACGCCGGACGGGAGCAGGAGAGCAAGATGTCGAAAAAAGCGGGAGCGCTGAACGCCGGGCTGACGGTGATGATGCTGGCGGGTGCGGCGATGGTGTCGCTGGGCACGAGCCCGGCGCAGGCGGTGGTGTATTGCAAGACGGTCGGCGTGCCCAAGGGCTGCGTGGTGCGGCCGACCGCGGCGGTGGTGGCCGCGCCCGGGGCGCCGGTTGCCGCGGCAGCGGTGGCAACGCCCGGCGTCGGCGCGCCCGGTGTCGGCGTTCGCGCAGGCACGCCGATGAATCGCGGCGGTCCAGTCAATCGCGTCGGTGTGCGCTGACGATCTCGTTCGATTGAGTTGATTGCATCGTTTCGGGCAACGGAGCCCAGCGGACGAATCCCCCGTCCTCCGCAAGGCAGATAATCCGGCCCGTTCCCTCTCTCCGCGCGGCCCACACGCTCGGGGAGGGGGTTTTCAGCCGGTAGCGGCGTCGCTGTCGGGAAAGATTTGCGGCAATTGCAGCCGCACGCGCGTGCCGGAGCCCTCCGAGCTCAGATCGAGCACGGCGCCGCAGCGTGCGGCGCGGCTTCTCATGTTGCGCAGGCCCCGTGCGGTCTGAGTAGCGCCCGCGGCTGCGTCATTGCCGGCGAGCGCAAAACCGCAGCCGTCGTCCGTTACGCTGATCACGCCATAGGGTCCCTGACCAGTGTCGAGTGTCTCGATGGTCACGGTGATGTGGCCGGCGTGCGCGTGCTTGATGGCATTGGTCACGGCCTCGTCGAGGATGCGCACGATCTGGATGACGTGCCAGGGCCGCAGCTCGGGATGCAGCGGCAGGCCCTGCGGCGTCGCCACGCGCCAATCGAGCGCGATGTCGTGCGGCCGCAGTTGCGCCGTCGCGCGCTCGCGCCAGGAGCCGAGCGCGAGCATCAGGTCGCCGCCGATGTCGTCCATGGAATCGATGACGAGGCGCAGGTCCTTCAGCGCCGCACGCGCCGCATCGGTGATGGTCGCGCCTCCATGGCCGCGCTCGGATAGTGCAACGATGCTGATGAGCTGGCCGCCGAGGCCGTCATGCAGGTCGCGCATCAGGCGCGTGCGCTCGTTGGCGAGCGTGGCGGTGCGGGCGCGCGCTTCCTCGCGGGCAAAGCTCGCCTTCAGCCGGTCCTCGGCCTCGCGCACGCGAGTCACGAGCTGACCGGCGAAGCTGTCGACCTGGTTCAGCGCGCGGGCAAAGCGCCAGGTCAGGCCGGCGCCGATCGCCACCAGCATCGCCGAGTAGGACAGGCGCGAGACGAAGATGCGCTCGTTGGTCACAAGCTCGAACACCGACAGCATGTCGTGGACCCAGCAGGTCAGCACGATGGTCACGGCGCAGCCGATGGTGATGCTTGCCGCATCCTGCCGCCGCACCACCGCGGCCGCCGTGACGCAGGCCATCAGAAAGAGGCTGAGGCCGACCGTGGGGACGCCGAGCACCAGGAACAGAATGCGCGGCAGCGGCGGGCCCGCGAGCAGTCCGACCACGAACACGATCAGCCCCGGCGCGAACAGCAGCGCGCCGTAGCGCGGCCAGCGCCAGCCGAAGAACAGCACGCCGAAGGCGACGATCAGCGCGCTCTCGATCGGCGCAGACGCGAGCAGTACCGCGGCGAGCCGCGGCACGGTGGCCGGCGGTACCGGCGGCGGCATGAATGCCTGGATGACGCCGAGCACCATTGCAACGGCCAGCACGCCATAGACCGGTTCGCGTCGCCGCATCAGCCACATGATCGCGAGGATGACGGCGAGGATCGACTGCCAGGCGGAGAACACCACCTGCAGGGTCACGAACAGCAGCGTGCGTGTCTCATAGGCGGGACGCAAGGCCGTATCCGGTCCGATATAGACGGTGTCGAGAAACCCCTTCAGCGGTCCCCAGACGAACAGCCGCACGGCGATCTCGTTGCTGCCGTCGCGCAGCAGCGAGGCGGGAATGAGCGCGATCTGCGGCGTGTTGCGGTCCGGCCGGTTGGCGTTGGCATCGCGGCGGGAGTCGAGCACGATGACGCCATTGACGGCAACCTCCACCGCGTTGCTGAAGCGCGGCAGATAGACCGACCACCCCGACGCCGCATCGCCGCTTCTGAAGGTGAAGGTGCCGGTATAGAGCGGCGGGTCCGCCAGCGAATAGCGCGACGAGGTGAAATGCGGCAGCGTCACGGGACGCGTCACGCCGTCCTCCCGCAACGAGAAGGCAGCTACGCCATAATCGTCGGGATCGCTGGGCTGGAGCAGCCGCAGTCCGAGAATGGTGGCGACCACGATCAGCCCCTGGAGCAGCAGATAAGGCACGAGGCGCGCGGTCAGCAGCCGGCGCCGCGCGGGTTTGACCGGTGCCGTCGCCGCGACCTCGCTCACAGCTTGATCAGGCCCTGCTGCACCGCCTCGAACACCGCTTCGCTGCGCGTGTGCACCTCGAGCTTGCGATAGATGTTCTTGATGTGGCCGGGCACGGTCTGCCGGGACAGGCCGAGATGGCTGGCGATCTCGGCGTAGCTGAAGCCCTTGGCGATGCCCCAGAGGATGTCGATCTCCCGGGGCGTCAGTCTGGCCGTGTTGAGCACGGGTCCGGGCGGCGGCTCCGCCGAATTCTGCGCGGCACCTTGCGTTCTACGGACGATGAAACGGGCGATCGAGGCCGAGATCGGCGAATGGCCGGCGACGAGATCGCGCACGGTGGTGGCGATGTCGGTCGGGAAGGCGTCCTTGAGCAGATAGCCGGTGGCGCCGACCGTGATCGCGGAGATCACGCTTTCCTCGTCGCCGAGCGCCGAGATCACCATGATCTCGGTGTCGGGAAAGCGCTGCCTTGTCTCGCGGATCAGCTCGACGCCGTGACCGTCGGGCAGCCTGAGATCGGTCAGCAGCACCCGCGGTGCGCCGCCGTTCAGGGCCTGCCGCGCCTCGTTCAGCGTGCCGGCGCTGCGCACGTCGTAGCCGGCCTTGGCCAGCGCGTCCTGGAGCCGCCAGCAGGTCGGCGCGTCGTCCTCGACGAGGAGGATGGTGATGGCCTCACCCGTCTCGCCCTGTTCGCTCATGTCCATCGTCCCGCGACCCGCGTGTCCCCCGCGGCGCGAGGTGAGTTTATCCGCGGCGCGGATGCCGTGACACCCATAATCATGGGGCGGCGTTGCCAAACCAACTTAGGAAACGTCGAGTCGCGGCGGCGGATAGCGCCGGGCCAGCACCGATAGGGACAGATGCCGTTCGCCCTCCGGCAATTCCAGATAGGCCAGCACCAGCGGCCGCTTCCAGTTGCCAACGCCGAAATCCATCGCCATCCATTTCTGCGGCTCGGGGCCCTCGAGGCCCCGGACCCAGACGAAATAGCGCGGGAGGTCGTCGGCTTCCGCTTCCGTCGTGCGTCTCCTGGCCATCAAAACTGCTCACTGCATCGATACGGGCCTGTTGCAGGATATAGGGGCTGGCGCTGCGAAGTCGAACGCCTTGAACGGTCGTCCGTGCTGGTCAGCAAGCTTCCGCCTGCCGGCACACGGTGTCCGGCACTTCGATCCAAGGCGCGCGCTGCGCTCTCATCACCGCCACAACTCGCTCTCCGCCACGCGGTTGATGTCGGCAAGCCGGCGCTCGGCGTCGGCGTTCAGGTCGATGCTCGCGACCAGCGTCAGCAGGCGCTGATAGGCGCCATCGGCGACCTCGACCGGCAGCGGAGCCTCGTCATAGGCTTCGACATAGCTGCCGACGAGACCGCTCAAGAGGCGGCATAGGCCGCGCTGCTCAGGGTCGTCGCGACCGAGCGTCTCGAGCTTCTGCTGGAATGTCCGGAAGGTGCGCAGGCCGTGGTGTTGCTCTGAAAGCCTCGCGTGCAGGTCGTTCATGTGAGCTCCTTCGAGTTACGGAAGAAGCTACCGGCTTATACAGTGGGGATATGACAATTGCTAGGGAGGGGATGCTGCGGCGGCCCGTCTCCGCCAAGGGCTTCGCCGGGCAAGCCTTCGCCCTTTGCTCTCGCATGGCTGCGCCACGCGAAGCCCGAAGGGCGAAGCGTGGTGCCCCTGGCCGGAATCGAACCAGCACTCCTTGCGGAACTCGATTTTGAGTCGAGCGCGTCTACCAGTTCCGCCACAGGGGCCCTCGGTCGGCCCCTCCAGGGAGGGCGTCGCGAAGCCGGCGGACTATAGCCATGGACAAGGCGGGGTCAACCCGCGCCAAAGTGATCCCGGGCGTTCTCGACAGCCGCATGGGCCGGGGTTAGAGGCTTAAGAAAGCGACCCACACGAAGAGGCTGCCGTGACCACCCAGAGTGCCGCAATACCTGCATTCAGGCCTGCTGCGAGCGGTCCCGCGCTGACCGCCTCGGCGCTCGTCACGTTGATCGCCGCAGCGACCATCGCAGGCGCCTGGTTCTTCCAGCTCGTGCTGGAGATCCTGCCCTGTCCGCTGTGTCTCGAGCAGCGCTATGCCTACTATCTCGCGATCCCAGTCGGTGTGCTGACAGTGCTCGCGGCGCGGAGCGGCGCGCCGCGGTCGCTGCTGCTCGCAGGGCTCGCGATCCTCGCGCTGGCGACGCTCGCCAATGCCGGGCTCGGCACCTACCATGCCGGCGTCGAATGGGGTCTTTGGAAGGGGCCGACCGACTGCTCCGGTCCGGTCGTCAATCTCGGCAACGCCGCCGATCTGCTGTCGAAGCTGGACACCGTGAAGGTGGTGCGCTGCGACGAGGTGCAGTGGCGCTTCCTCGGCCTCTCGCTCGCTGGCTACAACGTGCTGGTCTCGCTGCTGATGGCCGCGATCGCCGCGTGGGGATTTGTGGCGACGGCGAAGATGCGACCTGGACCTTCGACCGCACCGGGCCGGACGGCGAGGCACATTCCGCCGAGGAGATCCACGCGATGACGCTGTCGAATCTGAACGGTGAATTCGCGCGCATCGTCACCACCGCCGAGGTGATCGATTGGCTTGCATCGGTGCGACAATAGATCGCGCGACGCGCGTCCATTCGCTTGCCCAGTCGGAACTGGTCTGCGTCGTTTCGACGCCCGCCCTCGACGGAACGCAGCCAAGGCCCATCCATGAAGTATCTTTTTGTCGCGATGGCGGTCGGGGCTGCGGCACTTGCCGGCGGATCGGCGGCGCAGGCGGCCGACAACACGAGCGCAAAGCAGAGCGCGCGAGGAAGCCAGGCGACCGATATCAGCGCGCAGCACCGGCGTCATTATCATGGCCACCGCCATCATCACTGGCGCCATCACCATGGCTATTATCGTCCGTACCACAGAAGCTACGGTTATTACCCGCGCCATCACGGCTATTACGGCGGTGGGCCGTACGGATATTACGGCGGTGGTCCCGGCGTGAGCTTCAGCTTCGGCAGCAGCCGCTGGTAACACCGAAGGCCCGCAGCGATGCGGGCCTCTTTCCTATCCCCGCAGGATCATCTCCGCCGTCTCCAGCCCGCTCGCCAGCGCCGCCTCGACCGTCCCCATGTCGCGGCCGCGATAGAGCGCTTCGCCGGAGAGCAGCACAGGCCCATCGGCGCGCGCGAGCATCGCCTGCGCCGCGCGCGTGCGTGGTGTCGCCCAGGAATAGGCGCCGCGGGCGAAGCAATCGTGCGCCCAGTTGGTGGCCGCGGCCGCCACGAGGTCGCGCGCGATATCCTCGCGCGACAGGCCGAAGATGGCGGCGAGCGACTCGATGCCCGCATCGATCAGTCCCTGCGGATCGAGGCTTTGCAGCTCCGCCGTGCGCGGGCCGCCGAACCAGCCGGTGAGCACCGGACGCTGATCCGGATATCGCGTCCACCACACCGGGACTGCCTCGTCCGAGAGCAGGAAGGTCATGTCCGCGAGATCCTGGTTGCGCTCGCGCCACCATGGCCGCGCAAACCGCAGAAGGATCTTGATGACGTTGCCGAAACCGATGTCGTCGGCAGCCGCAGCCTTCGCGCGTGCGGCTGCGGGCAGGGCGATGTCGCGCAGCAAAGGCAGCGGCACGGTGAGGATCACGCGATCGCAGCCATGCACGTCGCTGCCGGCGCAGCGAACCGCCACGCCGCCGCCCTTCTCTTCGATACCCGACACCACGCAGCCAAAGCGGATCGCGGCGCCGTCCTTGCGGCACTCGGCCGCCAGAAATTCGATCAGCGCGCCGTAACCGCCATTGATGCGCGCCTGCACGCGGCGCCCGCCATCCATCCATTCCTCGCGCAGCGCCAGGGTCGAGGCGCGCGCGGGGTCGGCAGCATCATAGCCCTCGACCATCCGTTCGACCGAATGGCGCAGCCGCGCATATTTGTCGCCGGCGAAATGGCGGCGCAGGAATTCGGCGAGCGTGAGGTCGTCCTTCAGCGCGCTGAGTACAGAATGAAGCTCCGCCTCATGCGGATCGTGACGATCCTCGCGCGAGAACTTGGCGCCGTCAAAGCTCCATTGCGTGCCTTCGATCTCCTGCAGCGACAGTCCGGCCTCACGCAGCAGCGCGCGCGTGACGTTCGCCTCGCCGTGGACGAATTCGGCGCCGCCATCGGCGGGGTAGCCGAACTCCGAGGCCGGCAGCGAATGAATGCGCCCGCCGCAGCGCTCGCGCGCCTCCAGGATCGTCACTGTCCGGCCCGCACGGGCGACCTCGCGCGCCGCCATTAATCCGGCCGCGCCGGCGCCGACGACGATGATGTGCTCCGGCTTGTCCGACATGCCGGCGCTTTACGTCGCCACGGCTTGCGGATCGTTCTTGATCAGATAGCGCAGCAGCAGGACGCCGCCGCCGAGCTCCCGCGTGCTCTCCAGCGTCATCGCCGTGATCGGTGCGCGCTTGTCGCCATCCGCGTCAGTTGAATCGAACACGAAGGGCGCGCCTGTCGCGCCATCGATCGCCGGGCTGAGGATCAGGTTGAATTCGTCGATCAGGCCCGCGCGCAGGAACGCGCCATTGGCGACGCCGCCGCCCTCCACCAAGAGACGCTTCACCCCAAGCTCGCGATTGAGGATGTCCAGCGTCAGCGTCAGGTCGATTTCGGACCTGCCAGCGAAGACGTAGGACACGCCCTCGCCGCGGAGCCCGGCCAGATGCGAGTCCGGCACGCCCTCGGTGAGCACCACGACGATCGGATCGCCGCCGATATCGGATCGCCCCCAGGCGATCTTGCCCTGGGCGTCGAGGACGACGCCATAGTTCTTCACATCCGGTTTCTCGGCATCGCCCCAGGCGAACCAGTGTTTGCGCGGAAACGTCTCGCCGGACGCCGGATAGGGCTTGCCCCTGGCGAACTCCGAGCCGGTGACGCGGCCGATCACCCAGGCATCCGCGCCGAGCTCATCGTGGATCTTCTCGAACCAGTCGGTGCCGGCGCCCTTCGGCCGCCAGCGGCTCGGATGGGTCCGGCCGTCCAGGCTGGAGTGCATCAGACAGATGACGTAAGGCTTCATGCAAATTCTCCGTAGCCGCGCATCAGGCCGCCGGCCCGCCCTTGGTGCGATCGTTGACGATCGCCGCGAGCGGATTGAGCTTGGGCGGCGCGACCAGCTTGAGCGTGTTGCTGTCGTGGTGATTGAACGGCGCACCGCGGACGAACAACTCGGTCTGGATCAGATAGGTCCAGCTTCCGTCCTCGTTGAAGGTGATGTCGCAACGATAGGCATCGGTACGAAACGCCTGTTCCAGGAAATCGGTCGAGCAGATCCCGTAGGCGGTGTCGCCGCGCTTGGCCGCGACGGAGATCGTCCTGTCACCCGGCCCGGCCTTGCCCGAGGCAAGCAGCACCTGCCCGCGCGGGATCGCCAAGGTCTGCATGATCAGCCCGGTCGCGGGCTCCCACAGCCAGTAGCCGACCTGGTCATGGAAGGTGATGTCCTCCTCGGGCGTGTTGATGTGGATGTGATAGCGCAGGCCATAGAACAGCTGCGGCCCGTTGGCTTGCGGATCGATCGGGTCCATCCGGATGTGCTCGATGAAGGTCCGCCGCTCCGGCCCCTCCGCCTTCGGATTGATGTCGATGCCCTTGTCCGCCTGCCAGGTGCCGGCAAGGCGCCGCAGCGGGCCGAGATTGGCAAGCCCGTCGGGCGAGACGTCCTCGGGCTCGGTGAAGATGTCGGCGGGAATGGGGAGCATGGGGGCCTCGCGGGAAGGTGCGCAGGCCAGCAATATCACAGGAAGACGCGGCGTGAATTCAACTCGTGCTCCCGCAATCGCCGGGGGCATTCGAGCCATGCGGTGATGCCCGTTGCGTCTCGTCGGCCGGCGGTCCGGCAGCATCCTGCAATATGCCACGAGACGGCGGGATTCGACGTTCCGGTCAGCCACCCGTCGTGATCAGCCACTGGAAGAACGCCATCAACATGGCGACCGCGATCGCCACGACGACGAGGTTCGGCTCCTGGAGCGGGCGGTAATCTTCGTTGCGTTCCGCCTTGATGCGGGCGCAGCCATGAATGAGCATCGTCAGCAGCACCGCGCCGGCGAGCGCATAGACGAAATAGACAAGCACGGGCTGCATCAATTCCGAGTCGCAGGCCTTCTTCATCCAGGAGACCGGTTCACGCGGGCACAGGAAATCCCTGACAACGTCATCGGGGCGGGAGGAGCGCCCTCCCGTGAGGCTGGACGAAAGGCACACCAGAGCCAGCGCAAACCCCCAGGTGCCGAGCATCGACGAGACCAGGGAGCGGGCGGCGTCGTAGTAATATTTCGAGCGCGGATACCCGATCGCGATCACCCCGGCAACGCAGACCATCGACGCCACCAGAACGATGACGAGGGCCGCCGACGGCAGGTAGCTTTCGAGGCCGAAACCGGCCGGCAATTGCTGCGCATAATAATATTGAAGCGGAACCACCAGCCACAGCAGTTTCGGGAAGATCTGCTGCATCCATTTGGTCTGAAGCAGCTTGTTGACCGGCAGCAAGCGCCATTCGAGCACGCGCCTCCAGCCGGACCTTGGCACCACGGGCATCGCGCTTCCTGCGTCCAGGCTCATCGGTCGGCCCAAGTGATTGTCTTCGATGTCAACGGAATCACCCGCCTTCCCTCGAGCCGCTTGATGACGAGCAGCGTCGATTTCGGCTTCCAGCCGGCGGCCGCCTGCATGGCGTCGTCATAGGCGTTGCTGAACCAGCCGCCGCGCGGCACCGGCCCGGTCGGAATCGGCGAGGCAAAGGAGACGCAGACGCCATTGGGCGTGTCGCGATAAGCGAACTGCGAGCTCAGCCCCTGGTAACTCGACGACGAGGCGTAGGCACGCGGCACCAGCGTCGTGGCGGCCTCAAACGCGGAGTCCAGGTCACGCCGATTCACACCGGAGAAGCCATATGTGCCGTTGAGATCGAAAGCCTTGTCGTCGTCGGTCCAGACGCAATCATTGGCCGCGACATCCTGGATCGGCATGTGGAACCGCCGACTGAGGCTGTATACCTTCTGGCGCGGGTGGTCCGGATCCGACAAATGGTGATCCAGATACGCCGTCAACGTCACCAGCCGGTCCCCTCCCTCGAATGCCGGAAGCTCATCGCGGGAGCAGCGCGTCTTGACCGGCGGGCGATAGACATAGGCCTTGTTCGCCCGCTTGCTCAGCTCGGCAATGGTCTGGGTCCGGACATGCCAAACGCCCTCGTAGTCGCGCCCCTGCCGGGGCGGCACCGGCGCCGTGATCAGGACGAAGCGCGCATCCCTGTCATAGGAAAGTGGCGTGCCGTTCACTGGCCAGTACTGGTATGGCGGCTGGCTGCGGGCGTAGAACAGCCCGGGCCTGTTGATGGCGGCACAGATCGCCTGCTCGTCGAATGTCTGCGCGAATATCGGTACTGCGGAGACCGGGAGGAGAAGTGCCGCAACAAAGAGTTTCATGCGCATGACATCATCCTCCTCAAGTGTCCAAAGTGCCGGTGTCGCGATCAGTCGCGGGCGGCTGTGCTGATGCCGGTGCCGCCTTGGCGGCGTGCGCCCTGATCTCCGTGACGAACGCGGTCACGTCCGGATAGGTCTTGCCCGGCGCACCATCGATATGGTCGATCGCAAAGCGGCCGAGCGCGCGATAGGCTTCGAATTGGGACTCGCCGAAGAACTGGTCCGCCGTGCTTTCGTGCGGGAATAACGTTGCCTTCAGGGCGTAGCTGCGAACCGAGATCGGCTCGATGCCCTGGAAGTTCGGCTTGATGTAGACAAGGATCCCCTCCTTGGCACCGGGATCGCGGTACTTGACCCTGGCGACCGCGAAATAGGGCCCTTCGACCGGCGGCGTCTTGCGGGAGACCATCTTCAGCGCCTCGAACTCGATGTCGATGTCCTGATCGATCGAGATCTTCCGGCACGCGTTGCCGAGATCCTCGAAGCCGAAATCCGGATCGCAACCGGCGTCGCTGATGATGATCAGCCGGCAGCGGCGCCGAACCATCTCGTAGAGACCGAGATTGTCGAAATGCCCACCGTCGGAAAGATAGACGTACCCCTTTGTCCCGTCGGTCAATCCCAGCGCCTCCTGGATCATCGGCCAGCCGGCGATCCTGGGCCCGGCGTGCCGCCAGGTGCTCTTTCCGGCAGTGTTGGGATTGCCGAGCCAGGCACCGAGACGGACATTGAAGAAAGTCAGTAACAGGCTGAGGGCGGGCGAGGAATGATAGCCCATGTTGGGGCTTGCGGCTGCGCCGGAGATCGCCATCGAGGTTCCGACGCTGATACCTCCACCATAGCTTTTCGCGGGCCGGTAGCAGCCCGAGGCGCCGGAGAGATCGGCGCGCATGACCTGCGATTCGCTGTTCTGGTCCCCGCACCCGCACCACCATGGCGTCACGACGAAGGACATCGCCTTGCGCTCCTGCCACGCCAGCTCGCGGGTCGCGATGATGTTCATCGCGATGTTCTGCACGAGATATTGCGGCGGAGTCTTCTCCTTGTCGCCGGACGTGGCGTTGGGCCAGAGCTCGCTCAGATTGAGGTTGTCCCTCTCGTAGAAATCCGTGAACGCATTGGGTTTGCGGTTCTCTTTCGAAGCCCCGAGAAACGTCCTGATCAGCCGGTTGCGATAGACACCATGAAGCGAGAAGCGGTTGGTGTTGACGAACCATGACGCGACTGCACCGACGAGGGCCGTCCAGAACAGCACCCAGAACAGCGGCCAGAGCACGGCGTGCTTTTCGTCGAACCAGAGCGCCTTGCGCTCGGGCAGGATAAGCCAGTCGACCGCGGTGGAAAGGACGCTCGTCAGGACGATGATGAACGCGGTCGCCGCCACCGCGAGGACGACGTTGAGCGATCGGCTGGCAAGGGTCGCATAGCCCTTCTTGAACACGGCCATGGTCGATGACGATTTGCCGACCAGGCTTGCGACCACGCCGGCCATCCCGCCGCTTGCAAGCAAGCCGCTGAGCGAGGTGACCGACTCCCTGTAGAGATAGTTGATGCCGTACGAACCAAGATAGACCACGGCAAACGCCAGCGACCAGAACACCGCCGCGCGGGCGTGATAGCCGGCCGCCCTGCCCAGCCACTCCCGCTCGGCATCGCCCCAGGACACCTTGCCGGTCAGCGCACAGTAAAGCAGCTCGGCGAGAAACACCGCGGTCATGAACACCGACGGTCCAAGGCACATCAACAGGAACACCTTGACCGGCGACACCGCCCCATCGGTCACTCCCGGCGACGGCGCACCGATGGCTTCGATGATTCTGGCAAGCAGCAGACCGACAAGGGCACCCGAGGCCGTCAGCGCCAATACGATCAATATGCCCCTGTGCAGGACGCCCTTATGCAGATCTCCTGTGCGGATATTCTCCGAGGTCGATTTGTCATCGTCCTTGCCGGCACGCGGCGGTGAGAAGGATAGGGCGAGTACCGCGGCAACGAAGTAGGTGCCGGCGGCGACCACCGAGACATTGCCGTACCATTTGAGTCCCGTCAGAAGCTTCAGCAGCCAGCTGCCGCCCTCGACGGCCGCATGAGCCTCCGATTGCTGATAGATCTTCAGTGCGGCAACGCTGATCAGCACCCCGGCGACAAGCGTCGGCAGCAGTTCGAGCACGAGGAAGCGCGAGCGGCTGGAGGATTCGTCGCCCCAGCCCGGCCGCTGTTGCAGGGAATCGACCATCGAGGTGCCGGCAAGAGCCACGGCCAACAGGCCGAACATCGCCACCTCCGTGGCGCCGGCCTCGAACGTCCAGGCCCATTGCGTCACCCATTTTAGCGCGATGATCACCGCCATCAAGATGGGAATCAGCACGAACCAGTTCAGCAGCAGGTTTCGAACATAGAGCGCAACCAGCGCCAGCATGTCGGTCGAGAGCAATCCTGCGCTCGGCGACAGGTAGCTGCTGTACCGGCGCAGATGCTGCAATGGGGAGATCGTCGCGTGGCTTTTGGGATGATCGACAAGTTCCTTCTCGACATCGTCGTAACCGGCGCGCTGCACCCAGGCCGTCAGCATGGCGCCGGTGTATCCGCCGCCAGACACCGTGGAGAGGTAATCGAATCTCCGCAGGATCTTGCGCGCGGCGAGCCCCTGCACCACGCCGAGCGCGAACGCAGCGCTGCGAATGCCGCCGCCCGACAGACACAGGGCCGACAAATCGAGGTCTGCAGCCTTGGCGACGAACGCCTCGAGCTTTTGGTCCAGCGGGGTGTCCGGAGCGTGCGCCGGTGCGTGGGCGGGCGGCGGCGCGCCGTCGGACGCCGCAAGCAGAGCGCGCCGCTGCTCGATCGCACGCAACTCATCCAGCAGCACATCGCCATTATCGGCAATATCCGTGCGAACCGGCTCAAGGGCTTCGGCGACAACGGGCGACGGCATGACCAAAAGTCCCTGCAAGGGTAGCTTCTGCCGGATCGAAGCCCGGCGAGCTCCGCTCGAAAATCAAGACATCATTCAAAAATCTCCCGCCAAGATTGCACGGAGTTTTTGGCCGGCGCCAGCACATTTTGGCTGAGGCGTGAGTTCATTCACGATGGATTCACGCGCCCCGGCCGCGGCCGCCCGCTGTCGGCACCTCGAAGCGCCGGCTTCCTCGTGTCCTAGAAGATGCCGCGGGGTCGATCGGGCCAGGCCGGCGAGACCGCCGGCGTTTTCCGGCCGCGCCGGAGACCGCGCTTAGGCCGCCTCCGACATTGACCTCGCACGCTGCTCGAGCACGCCGATCGTCGAGACCAGATTGTCGCGTCGCGCACGAAGGTTCAGCGCCAGCAGCGGATAATTCGGCTGCTGCACGTCCAAGACGCCGCTTCTCGCCTCTTCCTCGAGAATGTCGGTGTTGATGAGTCGAACGCGCCACCACAGATCGGCGATCAACGCATCGAGCCGGAGTTCGCCAGCAGCACCAGAACGGGACACTTCCTGCATCGCCTGCCTCAACTTGAAACGGCCTCTCCATCGAGGCCTGGCTTTGGTCTTGACTGAGCAAGGAGGGTGCCAGGGAGCGCGAACGGGCGGGCGAGATCCGGTTCCGGAAATCAACTGCGTGCGGCGTGACCGCTCAGGGCTGAACCTACGTCGGCGAAATGCTGCCAGAAGCCTACCTCTGGGCGCTCTGAGCCATTGACGACGCAGGACCTGGGGCGGCTGATCGAGGCCGGCGGCCGTCACGGTGCGGTCGGCGGTGACGTGCTGCCGGCACGTCGATCTTCAGCAGCCTGTCAGCCATGCCCAGCGCCAGGCAGCGGCGGGCGCGACATCGTCGACAGGCACCACGTTCTGATGCTCACCTCACGCCGCGGCAGGGCGCCGCCGCCGCGGGACCGGGCTTTTCAATGACAGGTTGGCCAGGGGCACGGGCCTGCTGAAGAAGTAACCCTGGCCGAGTGCAATTCCGAGCGAATGCACCCTTGCGACCTGTTCGGAGGTCTCGACGCCCTCGGCGACGATCGAGAGCTTCAACGTCCTCGCAAGCTGCACGATGGATTTGAGCACGGCGACGGTCTCGCAGCGGTCGATCCTGTCGATGAAGGACTTGTCGATCTTGACCTTATCGAACGGAAAGGCCGTCAGATAGGACAATGACGAATAACCGACACCGAAATCATCAAGTGCGATGGATACGCCGAGCGCCTTGAGGCGCTCGAGGGTCTTGAGGTTTTCCTGGGTATCGGCGAGAAACACGCTCTCGGTGATCTCGAGCTCAAGCCGGGATTCCGGAAGTCCGCTCTCCGCCAGCGCAAACGTCACGGAGTCGATAAGGTTCGTGCCGGCAAATTGCAGGGCGGAGAGGTTGACAGCGACCTTGACATCGCCCGGCATGGTTACCGCGTCGCGACACGCCTTGGCCAGCACCTGATTGCCGAGTTCAACGATCAGTCCGCTCGCCTCCGCAACCGCAATGAACTCGGCGGGAGGAATGAAGCCTCTGGTGCTGTGATGCCAGCGCGCCAGAGCCTCGACCGATTTCGCACGGCCCGTGCCGAGCTCGATCACGGGCTGATAAAACACGTCGATCTCCTCGCGCCAGATCGCCTCACGAAGCTCGATCTCGAGGACGTTGCGCTGATCCGCTTCAGCCTTGAGCTCCGCCGAGTAGATATGGAAGCAGTTTCGGCCCGCGTTCTTCGACTTGTAGAGCGCAAGATCGGCGTTGCGAAGGATCTCATCGACCCGGATGCCATGCTCGGGCGCCATGGCGACGCCGATGCTGCAGCCGATCACGACGGGATGGCCGTCGATGTGATATGGCTCGGAGATGGCCCGAACCAGCTGCGCCGCGAGCGTTGCGACATCCTGCATCGAGGCCTGGTGCGGCGCCACGATCACGGCAAACTCGTCACCGCCGATCCGCGCCGCCGTATCGACGTCACGGATCTGCGCCTTGATCCGGCTGGCAACCTGCTTCAGAAGCGCGTCGCCGCATTGGTGACCGAGCGCGTCATTGACGGATTTGAACTTGTCGAGGTCCAGCAGGAGCACTGCGAACGCAGCCTCCGGGCCGGGAGGTCTGGCGAGCGCTTCATCGATGTGCTCCTTAAACAAGTTGCGATTGGCAAGGCCGGTCAGGCTGTCGTAATGCGCGAGCCTCTCGATCCGGACCTCGGAGGCCTTGCGCTCGGTGATATCCTCATGCGTGGCGACCCAGCCGCCGCCCTCGCGCCGTCCGTAGGAGATATAGACAACCCGCCCATCCGGAAATTGCACGGTGTTCGAGATGCGCTCCGACTGGACAAGGCGGTTCTTCAGATCGACGAGATAGGCCTCGACGTCGAGCACGGCGGTCTGTTTTGCAAACACCTCGCGGAAATCCATGCCGATGCGAACCTCCTCCGGCACCAGCGCATAGAGTTCGAGCCATTGCCGGTTGAACGCGATCAGGCGGTCGCGGCCGTCGAACATGCTCAATCCTTGGGGCAGGTTTCTGAGCGCATCCTCGAACTTGCTGGCAAAATCGCGCAGCTCACGCTGGGCGCGGCCGAGCGCCAATTGTCGCCGCCAGTAGAACATCGTCGCGGTCAGGATGATGAAGGTGAGCAGCAGCGCGCCGCCGAGATAGACCTTCTGCCTGAAATCGGAGCGGGAATAGATCTCCTGCTCCGAAATGCCGGCGGTGAAGATCAGCGGAAAGGCGCGCGACCTGCGCGCGGTGATCAGCCTGTCGCTGCGGTTCGGCCGGTTCTCGTTCCAATATTGTGCATAGAAGCCGTCCCGCAACTCGCCTTCGACGCGGTTCGGCGCGCGCTGCCCCAGCACGGGGCCCTGGTCAATGCCCCGCGCAGCAAGCACGACGTGGTTCGCGTTTCTGAGCACCAGCGTTCCTCCGGCGCCCAGCTTTGCGGTGTCATAGAACTTGCCGATGACGTCGACGCTGATCGAGCCGACGACCACGCCGGCCGGATTCCTGGCGAGGTCGAACAGCTTTCTTCCGAGCTGGATGGTCCATCGGTGCGACACCCGCCCTCGAACCGGCTTCGCAACATAGAGGCGATCATCGGCTTGCGCCATGACTTCGATGAAGTGCTCGCGATCACCGAGATAGAGTGGCGGACCGGAATAGCCTGCCGTTGTATCGAGCATGTAGCCGTCCAGTCCGATCAGCGAGAACTGAACCACGTCGCCGGTCGCGATGCGGGTCTTGTCGGACCAGAACTTCAAGCTGAAGGTCAGTGGATCCTGGGCGTAGAGCGCGCGCACCACCAGCAGCGACTGATCGACACGCTCGAAGATGCGTTCGGTGTTCTCCTCGAACAATTCGGCGACGCTGTCGCCGTGCGATCTCGCCTGCTCGACGGCATCCGCCCGCTCCGACGACGTGATCGCTAAGTACCCGATCCAGACCAAGGGCAGGATGAACGATGCAATCTGCAGCGGAGCATTGCGCAGAACTGTCATCGCTACCTTGCGAACTGGTCTGGCGAAAATCACGAGGCGCGCTCCCACATCGGCCGCGGGGACAGGACAGTGCTGGTCGCCCAGAATGGCATCGCCTCTCTCCGCCTTGATTGCGGGGACGCCACGGCCGCAAGCCGGCACTGTCGTCATCCCGGAACGCGAGCCTAGAAGCGACAGCCTTAAGGTTCGGTTGGGAGAAGGCTCAATTATCCAGCCAACGGCCCCCGTAAGACCACGGAAGCCGGCTGGTTTGGCGGTATCGGCGTATTTGAAAATGGCATTCTCGCGGCGCCTGCCGTGCCACGGAGTTTCTCACATCGCGCGCGCGAGCATGATCGTGCCGGACAGGATGAGGACCCCGCCTGCCGCATGGCTCAGCCTTGGGCCGAACGGCAGCAGTTTCTCACCGGCGACATAGAGCGCGACGGCGATGATCCAGACGAGATTCATCACTCCGCTGACGAACAGCAGCGCCATCAAGAACCAGCAGCAGCCGACGCAATAGCTGCCGTGGCGAAATCCCATGTGGAGTGCCCCTCTCGTACCGGGCCGCCAATGCCGGTTGAGAAACATCAGCGGGCTCTCGCAGTAACGCAGACAGGCACGTTTGAGCGGCGTGAATTGGTAAAGCCCTGCGGCGAGCAAAATGAGGCCGGCCAAGATCGAGCTGGTGCTTGCCATCGCCATCGACAGCAACCCGAAGCGTTCGAGCGCCCACTGCACCAGCACCGCAACGACACTGAACCCCGCCCATGTCAGGAGATAACCGGCGAGAAATATCCAGGCGTCGATTGCGGCGCGGGATGCAGTCGCCTGCTTGCGCTTGACCGTCGCATACAAGAGCACGGTGGGCGCCGCGCTCGGCGCCATCATCGCGATCATCATCACCCACCACATCACGAACAGCAGTGCCGCGTACAACGGCGTCCACGGCATCGGCGCCATGTCCGGCATGTCCGCCATCATGTCGGTGTCCATGCCGGCGCCGCTGGCGAGATAGGCCCAGGCGATCGCCGCCACGGCAGCGGTCCCGATCAGAACGATCAGACGGTCGCGGTGAAGCAGGTGTTCCAGCGTGAAGTGCCCGTGCATGGCTTGCCCGCCCTGATGTGGCCGAGTTGACCTCTCGATTTCAGCGCAGCATCACGCCGCGACGCCGTCGGGCGTTTGAACGACGGTGGCAAGCGAGCTGTGCGTGTCCCGGGTTTCGAACGGAATCGCACCGGTCGAGCGGATGTTGGCGGACCCGATCTCGGCAGCCCTATGCTCAAAGCCCTCGGGCATCACGACCTGAATGCGGTGCGGAGTACCCGTCACGGGATTCTTGATCGGCTCGACCTCGGTCTCGAGCACGCTCCCGGCGACAAGCCGGGCGACGCGTCCGTCCTTGTCAAAGGAGAACTCGAACGGCGCAAACACCGGATCGTAGATCTTGGTGACGATCAGGCTGACGATCTGGAACAGCGTGCCCTCGGCAGAATGCTTGCCCGAAAAGATATCGAACAGCGCCTGGCGCTGCTCCGGCGTGGCGCGTTCGTCGATGATGGGTTGGATCGTCCCGTTGCCCTCATGCAGCGCTCCAGGAAAATCGACCGTGATCGCGAAGCAGAGACCGTCAAGCCTGGTCCCCTCGAAATGTCCCTTGGCGATGCGCATGGCGAACAGCCCCTTGCAATAGCCCTGGGTCGGCGGCGCGTTGAAATCGCAGGGGCAGCCGAATGCGCAGTTGCAATTCTTCATCCATTCGCCTTCGAGACGCCAGTCCGATGCAGCCATGGCACATCTCCCAATGTGAGGGGGGACGCGGCAGCCATGGACAATTTTTTAGCGTTATGTCGAAGCAATGCGTAGAACCGCGAGCGGGATCGAGATCCGATCAGAAGGCCGCCTCGCAGAAAAGTCGGTTGGCGAGCTGCCGTTTACCGTCCCAATGGCGAAAAGCATATCAGCCTTGGCCGGGGGCGTACAGCGAACGATTGCGGCGGAGCAGGTGGGTCTGCAGGACGTTCGACACTGAGAAGAATGGTACCCTGGGAGGGAATCATCCGTAACCACCGGCAGGAGGAACCGCTATTTGTGCTTAGTATGGGGGCCTGATGCTTCACTTCCGACTCAAACCGAATGGTGCACAGAGCGGCCGCCTCTGCGCCAACAGCGGCCGAATTGATGAGCATCTCGAATAGCCGGACACACGCGTGGCACGCCGCGTAGCGTCGCCTCGCAATCGATTGTCAGACGGGAGCCTTGAAATCGTACGAGATGCGTCCAGCCGGCAGGTAGAACAGCGCGATCACCGCGCCACCCCTGACCTCGGGATAGTGCCTGCTGCCTGGATCGGGCGCCGTCCAGCCCGGTCCTTGCCAGCCCTGCAATCCCTTCAACTCCGCGCCCTTATTCAAGGGCACCACAAGGTTGAGCTCGCCATAGGGGTGGCCGTGATACTGTCCGCGCAATACGTCGTGGTCGTCTCCATCCTTGAAGCGGCGCGGATCGGCGCTGTTCATGTAAACAGCGGTGATGCTGAACTGGAATGTTTCGGAAGTCGGCTCCATGATGCGGCTGCGCCGGTAATTGGGACCGTCCACCTCCTGGTTCGCCGCCCATCCCTCCTCGACCCCGATCTTGATCAGGCGAGCGAGATCCTGATAAAGCGCGCTCTCTTCGCCATATGTCTCGTTGAGCCAGCGTTCCATCTCACGTCCGGGGGTCATGTCCTTGACTTCTCGGAGAAACGGAATGCTACGCTGAATGAGTTCTTCCCGGCTTCCCATAGTGGTCTCCTCTTCGATTAAGTCTTACACTTCGAATCCCAGAAACGTGGCGAACTCATCAATGTCCGCCCGCGGCATCAATCTTTCCTGTGCATCGATCTTGGCCTTTCCGACGGAGATGCCGCATACCACCATCTGCTCCACCGGGATCGATAACAGACGGCGCAAGATCCGGTGATACTTCGAGAAGGTCTCCTGCGGACAGGACTGAAGCCCGCGCCCTGCCGCCGCGAGCATCACGTTCTGCACGAACATTCCGAGGTCGAGCCAGCTTCCGACTTCCAGGCGACGATCGATCGTCACGATCAATCCGACGGGTGCACCAAAGAATGTGTAGTTCTTCGCAGTTTGCCTGCTCCTCGCCTCGGAATCGGTTTGAGTGATTCCGAGCGAGCCGTAGAACAGTCGTCCAAATTCTTGTCGGCGCTTACCGTACGGGTCGGGTAAATCGCTGGCGTAGTATTTATATTCCGACACGTGCTCGTCGCGCGAGTTTTCGTGCGCATCCAGCAGCGCCGTCGAGACCTTCTCCTTGGCCGCGCCAGCCAGCACGTAGATGTGCCAGGGCTGGATGTTCGCACCGCTCGGCGCGAACCGCGCGACACGGAGGATCTCCTCGATCGTCCGTCGCGGGACCGGCGCGTTAGAGAATTCGCGGCACGCAAACCGGCTGGCCAAGATCTCATCGATCGGGCTCCGCGCAACGACACATTCCTCACGCCTGCCGATCACGGCTTCTTCAGGGCCCGATATCCTCGCATGGTTGATGCCCATCTCGGCTTCCTTTTGGCAACGAGGGGTCAATTCGGCCAGGCTGAGCCGAGGATGATCGAGCAGAAGTTCTGACGGACATAGCTCATGTCCTTCAGCGCCAGGACATCCGCCTTCACGTTTCCAAACGTCGTCAGCGGCTTTTTGATGATGCCGTTGGCGAAGTGATCGATGATGTTCTCCTTGAAGTTCGTCTCTCGCGGATGGTGGACGCAGACATGGTCGCGCTGTTCATGCGTGAAGTCGTGATAGGTGATGCCCAGCACGTCCATTTCCACGCCGGCGGTCACCAGCGCAATCGTGGGGCGCATATGCTCTGGGATACCGGGCGTGGTGTGGAGCGCGATTGCAGTCCAGACGTCCTCAATGTCGCGCTCGGGCACGCCGTAGCTCTTCATGAAGTCGCGTGCGGCATTGGCGCCATCGACCTCGAAGCGCAGATCGGGGCTCGAATACTTCTCGGTCAGGCCCATGTCGTGGAACATCGCGCCAAGGTAAAGCAGCTCCGGGTCGTACCTCAGGCCGCGGCGCTCGCCGGTCAGCGCGCCCCAGAGGAAGACGCGGCGACTGTGGTTGTAGAGCAGGTCGTCCTCGGTATCGCGCACGAGCTGCGTGGCTGCGCGCGAGATAGCACTGTCAGGCACGCGGATGCCGGCGATGATCTCGGACATGGAGCAATCTCCTCCGTTGGCTAAGTTAGGGCTGGTTGCTTGTTGTATTAGGCAGCAGAGCCCCAAGCCGGACAACGAGCAGGATGCTACGGATCAGGACGGCCGTACGTCGTTTCCTGACAACAGGCCTGTCGGAGCCCTCGCGGAAGCAGGAGACTGCCGTTTCGTCGTCAGGTGGCGCGCGATCTATTCCGATTCCGCCCGCCGGAAGCTGGCGCGATATTGCACAGGGGTCACGCCAAGACGGGAGCTGAAGACGATCCTCATCCGGTCCGCCGACCCGAAGCCGCAATCGAAGGCGACCGCCTTCAGCGGCCGGTCGCTTCCTTCCAACATCATGCGCGCCGCATCAACGCGGGCGCGCTCGATGAACTCGTGCGGCGTGGTCCCCGTTACCTGCACGAAATGTCGGGCCAGATTCCGGGCGCTCATGCCGACGACAGCGGCAAGCGACTCCAGCGTGTGGCGATCCCCAATATTGGCCATGACATGATCCTGGATGCGCGCGATTGGCGATTCCGGATCGGCAGGTGCTGTGAGATAGGGACTGAACTGCGACTGTCCGCCCTGGCGCTGGGCAACCACAACAAGCCGCTTGGCGACCTTGAGCGCCGTTTCCGCGCCGTGCCGCTGCCCGACGAGCGCCAGGCCCAAATCTATCCCCGCCGTCACGCCGGCCGCGGTGATCAGCCGTCCATCGCGGACATAGATCAAGTCCGGTTCGACTTTTGCTTTCGGAAATCTGGCCGCCAGCGCCTGCGCATCCTGCCAATGGGTTGTTACGCGCCGATCGTCCAGGAGACCGGCATAGCCAAGAACAAAAGCTCCGGTGCAGATCGATCCATAAACGCTCGAGCGCCAAGGCAGCTCCTTGATCCACTCAAGCAGGCACGATTCGGGCTCCGTTTCCGGTGGCGTCGGAGTGCCGGCCACCAGAATGATGTCGAAGCCGCCCACCGCCTCATCGAAGGTCAGGTCGGCGACCATGCGTATGCCGTTCGACGCGCGCAGCGGATTGCGATGAGCGGCAACCAATACTGTTTCATAGCGGTCCGCGCTGCCGAGGAACGTGTTCGCCTCGCTGAACACGTCCATCGGGCCCGCCACGTCCAGGGCCTGAACCCCCTCACAGACAACGATCGCGACAGCTTGTACCGGCACCTCTTTGCCTCTCCCGTATAGCGCCGTATTATGCAACTAGTTCGAGAGACTGGAAAAGGCCTGGCGCGATCTGCGAAGCATCGGGCCAGGGGCTATGGACTTCTACCGGACCCGTTCGCCGGCGCAGCCGTCAACCAAGCGGCCCTTGCAACTCCCAAGGACCGTCACGGCAAGGGGCAAGCTCGTCGCGCCATCATCGTGATCCCGGCGCCCTGTCTGGCGTGGTCAAGGGCTGGTCCTTGGAATCGACAACGAAGACCGCCAGTAGGCTGGCGGGCTCCTTGTCGCTCGCGTTCTCGCTGATGCTGTGATGTGCGCCCGGCATTTCGTAAAAGCTCTCACCTGCATGATAGACCTTCGCGGGGTCATTGCCGACTTGGCTGCGGATGGCACCGGACAGCACATAGGCGTAGATAAATGCCGATGCTGCGTGGTGATGAGCCAGCGATTTGGCGCCGGGAGGATAAGTCACCGTCACAGCAACCATTCTCTTTCCTTCGACATTCGGCAGTGCGTGCTCGAAGGCGACTTTCACCTGCTCCCGGTCCTGCGCGATCGACGGCGAAGGTCCCAAAATGATCGCTGCTGCCATCAGCGGAATGGCTGCGGCTCGCGTTACTCTCCTCAGTGCGTTTGCTGTCGTCCCATATGAGATCGACAGAGCACCAATTCCATAGGCGAATCCCATGATCGACGTCATCGCTATTCTCCTAACGAGCCTACTTAAACTATGGAATCCGGGAAGGGCGAAGCAGCGATCAAGTCGCAAGCGTTGGGGCTCTTGAATCCCGGGATGAAACGTTCGCAGACGGCGGCGTTGACGGTGCCATACGTCGTCGCTGGCTTGTGCGCAAAGCCGGCGAAATACTCCTGAATGAAGCCTTCTTTGAAATTTATGCGCGGGTACTTGGCCACGATTTCCTCGCGGACTTCCGCTGGGAACTGATCGAACCCCGCTCCGATGACATCGAGAAGCACACCGGAGTTGAGGAGCGCCACTTCGGGCCCCATATGCTTCGGGATGCCGGGGGTGGTATGCAGCGCAATTGCTTCCCAGACGGTCTGCACCTGATCTTCAGCGATGTTGTGGGTGCTAAGAAACTGTCTGGCGGCATTTGCGCCATCAACCTCGAAGCGCTCGTCCGGACTCGAGAACTTCTTGATCAGGCCGAGATCGTGAAATGCGGCGGCGACGTAAAGGAGCTCACGATCGAAGCGCAGATTCCTCTGACGACCCTGCTCCGCCGCGAACAGGTAGACGCGGATCGAGTGATTAAAAAGCAGATCGGTGGAATGTTCGCGCAGGATGTCTGTCGCCTCTTTCGCGAGCAAGGAATCGGGAATGACGAGTGCATGGGCGAGATTTGGGGTTGTCATTGTTGCGTCCCTCCAAGAGTTTCTGTTGAGCTTGGCTGCGCGTTGCGCACGAGCGGAGCTACGAAATTAATTGATCAACTCGCTCCGACGTCGAGCACGATCTTTCCTTTCGGCTGAGGCCGCACGTGTTCCAGCATCAAATGAGCCTCGCGTGCATCCGCGAGGGGTAAGACTGCCCCCACGGTTGCTCGTAGTTTTCCACCATCGATGAAACGAGCGATCTCCGTCAGATACTGGCTCGTGACGTTGACCAGAAAGAAGGTGGCTTCAACACCATAGCGCTTTGCAAGATCCTGATCCGGGCGGGACACTGCCGAAATCAGCTTGCCGCCGCGACGAAGGACCTGGAATGAGCCGGTTTGGGTTTCGCCGCCCACCAGATCAAGGACAGCGTCCGCCTCCCGTATTTCGTTCTCAAAGCGCTGGGTCCGGTAGTCGATCACCGTGTTTGCGCCGAGGTTACGCACGGCGGAAATATCGCCCGCCGATACGGTTGCGATGGTTTGCACACCCGCGTGATGGGCCAGTTGAACCGCATAGGATCCAACGTTACCGGCCGCTCCATGAACGACCACCGTTTGGCCTGCTTTGAGCTGGGCGTGATCAAACAATGCCTGCCATGCGGTGACGGCAACGACAGGAACGGAGGCGGCTTCGACGTGGGTTAGCGAAGTGGGCTTATTCGAAACCATCCCTGCGGACGCCACAGCGTACTCGGCATAGGCCCCGATAAACCGCGGATTCGTAACACCATAGACCTGATCTCCCGCGCGTAGTTCGGAAACCCCGGGCCCCATCGCGACGACTTCACCGGAAAGATCCGAGCCCAGAGTGAGGGGAAGCGGTTGCGGCAAAGCGCTTTTGCCTGACCTGATCCAGCCATCCCAGGGGCCAACTCCTGCGACCGCAACTTTGACCAGGACCTCGCCAGGACCTGGCGCGGGTCGCGGCACCCGCTCGAACTTCATGACCTCTGGTGACCCAAACTCGTGCACGCGCCAGGCCATCATTGTTGAATGAGTTCGCTTTTCGTTTGCCTGAGGAACAATGCTACTCGGGGTCATCTCATGCTCCTTGCGCTCAGCTCGTCGTCATTGCCGACGACCGCTCGTCGTTGTGCCGACGAGTCCCAGTTGGCCTTCCCGGCCAACCAGAGGCGACGCCTCGCTCATCCGCATATCGCAACGGGTCGTGCCCGGACAACGAACACGGTCCTGCGGATCAGGACAGCCGCGCGTCGTTTCGTGACAAGGCCCATCGGAGCCTTCACGGCAGTCGAAGCGGTTTCGTCGTCAGATGATCTCGATCTATTCGGTGGCATGAGCGCTGGTACGATGGCGGAAGTTCGCCATAGCGGACCTCACCTGAAGCAATGTGACGTCGACGCAAAGGATGAAGGCTCGGCCGCCCGCGCGCCATCCCAGCCCTCCGATAGATCTTGGATTGCGAAGCTAGTACGATGCCCTTGATGGCGGGTTAGACCATCGGCTCCGACGTAACAGGTCTCGTTGCAATCGTGACGGCTCACCAAGATGCCTTGGACAAACCACACACCTGCCGTTGATCTCTGATTGCTCCTTGCGTCCTGAAATCTCACAAGTAGAGCTCTCGTCGGCGCCGAGCGGCATGAGGATCAGGCTTCGCTGATGGGCAACCCGTTCAGCCGCGGCTGGCAGGCGGCGGGTGTCCTGGTCGCCTAGGGGCAGGAATTCGAATCCGGGCGCCGAGATCTCTTATAGTTTTTTGCTAAGCCGCCGATCCTGAATCTGGAACCGAGCCCCGCCTGGAGCGTTTGTGTGGGATTCGCTTTGGGGCCTTGTCACCAGTGTTTAAAAGAATTTGGCGCCGCACCTGTGCGCGGGGAGAACATCCCGGGAACGTACCGGCATGAACGACGCCAACTCCGAATTCAAGCCGGAGGCGATTAGCGCATCCGACTGGCGCCAGATTGTCCAGAGTGCAACCGATACGGCAATCATCACCACCAATCGGGCCGGGCGGGTGACGAGCTGGAACCAAGGCGCATATCGGCTGCTCGGCTGGACTGAGGAAGAAATGTTGGGCCGGACGCTCGATCGCTTGTTCGAAGATGAGAGCCAAATCGAGCGTGAATTCGAGGACGCCCGGAATCACGGCCTGGGCGGCGGGACCGAAGGTTGGCGGCTCAAGAAGGGGGGTGGCCGGCTCTGGGCAGTCGGCGAAATGACCCCCATTCGCACTCCGAGCGGCGAAATCAGCGGCTTCGTCAAGATCGTCCGCGACCGCACGCGGGCCAAGGCAGCCGAGGAAGAAGCCGCCGCAGAACGCCGGGCGCTCGAAATCCTCAACCGAGCAGGCTCCGGCCTGGCAGCGGAGACAGACCTACACAAGCTGGTGCAGATCGTCACGGATGCAGGCGTCGACCTGACGGGCGCCGAGTTCGGTGCATTCTTTTACAATGTGCTCGATGAGCAGGGTGAGAGCTACATGCTCTATGCCTTGTCCGGCGCGCCGATGGAGGCGTTCTCGAAGTTTCCGATGCCGCGCAACACGGAGGTGTTCGGTCCGACCTTCCGCGGCGAGGGTCTTGTCCGCTCAGACGACATTACCAAAGACCCGCGCTACGGCCACAACGCGCCCAACAAAGGAATGCCGGAGGGCCACCTCCCAGTGCGCAGCTACTTGGCTGTCCCAGTTGTCTCACGCATCGGGGAAGTATTGGGCGGACTATTTTTCGGCCATGGCAGACCGGGGGTGTTCGACGAGCGGTCGGAGAGAGGACTTGCCGGTCTGGCTGCCGAAGCCGCGGTGGCGATCGACAACGCAAGGCTCTCCCAGGCGGCCCAACGCGAAATCACCGAGCGCCGTCGCGCCGAAGAAGCTTTGCGTGAGCTAAACGCTACGCTCGAGCAGCAGGTTGCCGAACGGACGGCTCAGCTCAGGGTGAATGAGGAGGCGCTGCGGCAATCGCAGAAGATGGAGGCGATCGGCCAGCTCACCGGCGGGGTCGCCCATGACTTCAATAACCTGCTGCAGGTGATTATCGGCAACCTCGACACTATCCTGCGCAATGTTTCCGATGACGCGCCCCGGTTGAAGCGGGCCGCCAATCAGGCCCTCAACGGTGCGCGGCGCGCCGCCGCCCTCACCCAACGTTTGCTGGCCTTCTCGCGGCGTCAGCCGCTCGATCCGAAGCCGCTGAATGTGAACGGATTGGTGACTAGCCTCTCGGAGATGGTACACCGGACGCTCGGCGAAACTGTCGCGGTCGAGACCGTGCTGGCTGCCGGCTTGTGGCAGGTCGAAGCGGATGCCAACGAGCTCGAGGCAGCGATACTCAATCTGGCGGTGAATGCCCGGGACGCCATGCCGGACGGTGGCCGCCTCACCATCGAGACTGCGAATGCCCACATCGACGAGGCGTACGCCGCGAACTATGCCGAGGTAGCCCCTGGCCAGTATGTGTCCATCTCGATCTCGGACACCGGCAAAGGAATGGACGGGGAGACTATGGGCCGAGCGTTCGAGCCCTTTTACACCACCAAGCCGGTCGGCAAAGGCACCGGTCTCGGCCTCAGCCAAGTCTATGGCTTCGTCAAGCAGTCCGCCGGTCATGTGAAAATCTATTCCGAGCTCGGGCAGGGAACGACGGTCAAAATCTACCTCCCGCGGCTTATGGCCGCCGCTGCCGATAGTGAGAGCGGGACGGATGAGACCATCCCGGATGGCGATGGAGAGGAGACCATCCTGGTCCTTGAAGACGATGACGACGTCAGGACCTATTCCGTCGAAATCCTGCGGGAGCTCGGCTATCGCGTGGTCGAAGCTCATGACGGCCCATCCGCCCTTCGCCTATTGGAACGCCAGGGCCGCGTGGACCTGTTGTTTACGGACGTCGTGCTGCCGGGCGGCATGACCGGCGCCCAGGTGGCCGAGCAGGCTCGCGACTTGAAGCCTAATTTGAAGGTGTTGTTCACGACGGGCTACGCTCGCAACGCGATTATCCACCAAGGCCGGCTGGACAAGGGCGTGCGGCTGATCACCAAGCCCTTCAGTTCCGCTGACCTGGCCGCCAGAATTCGGGATGTGCTCGATGATCAGCGCTAGAAATTGCTGTTATTTCCTCGCGAGCCCACCTTACTTGATAGGGTGATCATGAAAGTAGGTGAGCCCATGTCGGACGCGATCGAGACTATGTTGGAGCGCGCGTTGGGCGCCGTGCTGGCCGGCGACCAAGTACTGCATGACGCGCTCGACGAACTCCCCGCCGCCATCTACGTCACCGATGCCGATGGGGTGATCACCTATTTCAACCCCGCATGCATCGATTTCACCGGCCGTCGGCCGGAAGTGGGCGCGGACCGCTGGTGCGTTACCTGGCGCCTCTACACCAACGCCGGCGAGTTCCTGCCCCATGCCGAATGTCCCATGGCGGTCGCGATCAACACCCAACGGCCGATCCGCGGGGTGACAGCCGTGGCAGAACGGCCCGATGGCACGCGCGTGGTCTTCCGGCCCTATCCAACTCCGATTTTCGACAAGGATGGCAAGTTCGCCGGCGCGGTGAACCTGCTCGAAGACGTCACAGACGAGGCACGTGCTGAGGATTTCCGGGCCCAAGCCCGTCGCTGCCGCCGACTGGCCAATGCCGTGGCCGACGATTTTGCGGCCGATACCCTAAGCCGCATGGCCGAGGAATATGAAGCGAAAGCGGCCGAACTACTCGGCCATAGGCGCTTCGCAAATAGCGGCGCTGATGGGAACGGAATACGTCCGGCGCCCGCCCCGGGTCCGAGTATCGATGGCCCAGACACCGTTGGCGGCGGCCCCCGTTTCTAGCGCGCGGGTCAAGAGGTGGAAAGCTGTGATGGCTGCTGAAGGCGTATCTATATCTAAAGGACTGGCAAGTTCGGGCGTGCCGGGGCTGGACGAGATCCTGATTGGCGGCCTGGAGCGCGAAAACCTCTACCTGATCGAGGGTACGCCAGGGTCTGGCAAAACCATCATGGCGATGCAGTTCCTCATTGAGGGTGCCCGCTATGACGAACACACAGTTTGCATCACGCTTTAGCCGAGACCAAGCCGGAGCGGTCGCTGGCCCCAAGCGAGTTCGCGCACAGCGGGCGCAAGGTGCTTGTCGTTGAGGACAACGACGATCTCGCCGAACTCGCGATCGAGATGATGACGACCCTTGGCTTCGTAGTGGAGCGTGCCGCCAACGCAAGAGAAGCACTCGCTAAGCTTGCGGCCAAGGGCCGGAACGTCGGCCTCGTATTCTCCGATGTTGTGATGCCCGGGGGCATGCTCCTGCCGAGATCCCCCTAGACGGCGGTTCCATGCGCTGCTTGAGACTCGCAAGATCGGCGCAGCGACCTACATTGGGCGCAGGGCCTGCCAAAAATCCCAAAAATCAAAGGGGCACCGATGCCGGGAGTGATCGAACGAAACAACGTGCACGTTCACGGCGGCGGCATGAGGGCGATAATGTTTGCCCATGGATTTGGCTGCGACCAGAACATGTGGCGGTTCGTGGCGCCCGCGTTCGAAAAGGACTTTAGGATCGTCCTGTTCGACCATGTCGGCGCAGGTGGCTCTGACTTGAGCGCGTACGACAAGAACAAGTATTCGAGCCTGGAGGGGTACGCAGACGATGTCGTCGAGATCGGTCGCGAGCTGAAGCTGAAGGATGCCGTTTTCGTCGGGCACTCCGTCAGCAGCATGATCGGCGTGCTTGCCTCGCAGAAGGCGCCCAAGATGTTCGGCAAGCTGGTGCTAATCGGTCCCTCCGCCCGCTACATCGACGAGGAAGGGTATGTCGGCGGCTTCAGCGCCAGCCAAATCGAGGAGCTGCTGCAATTCCTGGACGCGAACCACATGGGTTGGTCGACCCAGATGGCGCCGATGATCATGGGCAATCCCGACCGGCCAGAGCTCGGCCAGGAGCTGACCAACAGCTTCTGCCGTACGGATCCCGAGATCGCCAAGGCCTTCGCCCGCGTCACCTTCACTTCCGACAACCGCAAGGACCTGGCCCGCGTCGCCGTCCCTACTCTCGTCTTGCAATGTAGCGAGGACATTATCGCGGGTCAGGAGGTGGGCGATTTCGTCAATCAGAACATTCCGAACAGCCGCATGATCGTCCTGAAGGCGACCGGCCACTGTCCGAACCTGAGCGCGCCGCAGGAAGTCGTTTCCGCCATGCGAACCTTCGTGTAACCATCCATGAATGGCGCCAATCATCTCGATTTCGAGGATATGGTCGAGGAGGCGCCTTGCGGGTACATCTCGCTGTCGCCCGGCGGCCGGATCGAGCATGCGAATCGGACTTTTCTCGGCTGGACCGGCCATGCGGCCGAGCAAATGGTCGGAAAGCGCCTGAGCGACTTCCTGACGATGGCGGGCCGCATCTACTACGAAACGCACATCGCGCCGCTGCTGCGGATGCAGGGCGCCTTTGAGGAATTCGCCGTCGACGTATTGAAGGCCGATGGGCAGCCGTTGCAGATGATCGCCAACGCCACCGAGCGGCGAGATTCAGATGGCCAGTGTCTTTCCATTCGCCTGGCGCTCATCCGGGCCACCGACCGTCGCCGTTACGAGCAGGAGCTCCTCGGCGCGAGAGAATTGGCGCGGGCGGCGGGGAGTGCGAGCGAAGAGAAGCTGCAGCGCGAGCATGAGGCTTCCGAGCTGCGCGAGCAGTTCATCGCCGTGCTTGGCCATGATCTGCGCAACCCGCTCGCCTCCATCAGCGCCGGAGCGCGCATCCTCGACCGCACGGTGCAAACCGACAAGGAGCACCAGGTCATCGCCATGATGCAGACGACGGTGGTCCGGATGGCGGGGCTGATCGACAACGTACTCGATCTCGCCCGCGGCCGGCTCGGAGGCGGCATCGGACTGGATCGGGACGCGGGAAAGCCGCTCGAGCCGGTTCTCATGGGGGTGGTTGATGAATTGAGACTGGCCTGGCCAGGTCGCGTGATCGAGGCCGAATTCAAGATCGATCGTTCGGTGAACTGCGACCGCTCCCGCATCGGGCAGTTGCTCTCCAATCTCGTCGGAAACGCGTTGACGCACGGAGCCTCCGCTCAACCCGTCATCGTCCATGGCGAGACGCGGGACGAATTCTTCGAGCTCTGGGTCGCTAACGCAGGCGATCCCATCCCGCAAGCGGCAATGGACAAGCTGTTCGAGCCGTTCTTTCGCGGGAACGCGCACGCGAGCAGGCAAGGCCTTGGACTGGGCCTCTATATCGCCTCCCAGATCGCCAAAGCGCACGGGGGCGAACTGACCGTTCGTTCGACGGAGGAAGAGACACGGTTCACTTTCGCCATGCCACTCGCGGCGGCATCGGCTCTCCCCTAGCCAGGGCCCGCCCGGCTAGGGCGATTCTGCTGCCAAGAGGTATACCGCGATCGAACATCGTCTTGGGCCGGGTGAGAACTGGCAGTTCGAAGTTCATCGCGAGGCCGGCCCATGTACTCCTCGAATATTTGCGCGGGCATCTACAGCGCGCGGCAGCTAACTATCGCCAATTTTGGGATGGTCTCGAAACGCCGGGTGAAGTCGACAAGATCGTCTCTGTCGAAGTCGAGGATTGAAAACCTTACAGGCTTTCGAAGGCGAACGTCGGCGCAGCCGAGATTGCCTCTCTTTAGGAGCGATGGCCGGCGCGACAAGCTTGACAGGACCTAACGATCAAAGTTGCAAAAACAGGAGCAAGGGCGAGGAAGCGCGCGTACTCGCGCGCTTATTGTGCCTCTACTAGAGGAAGAGCACCACGGCAAACCGTGACGTGGCGGACCCCGAGCCGAAGCTCGCGCAATGCCGTCGCACAATCGCACTCTGGCGTGCAAAAGCGTAGTTTTGGTGCCCAGGGGCGGAATCGAACCACCGACACTGCGATTTTCAGTCGCATGCTCTACCAACTGAGCTACCTGGGCGTGCTCCAAGAGAGGGGCCAGAGCCCATCGAGCGGGCGGGTTATAGTGGGCTCGGAGCGGCCTGTCCACCCGGCTTCGCCAAGAGGCTTCGCCGGGCGCGGCCCGGCTGTGTACAAGCTGGGGCCGGGTTGCCCGGCTCACCCGCGGCGCAGCTATCGCCACGACAAGACATTGGTATTATTTATCTATTCTCCGCCGTCGACCTCCTCATCTCGGCCGGGAATGACATAGGAGCCCTTCAACCAGCGGTTCAAATCGACGTCGCGGCAGCGCGAGGAGCAGAACGGACGGGTGGCCTGCACCTGCGGCTTGCCGCAGATCGGGCAGGTTTTGAGGGGCTTGGCGGGCTTGTTGACCTGGTCGTCCATGAGTTGCGCAGCTTACACGAGGTGAAGGAGTTCAAGCGCCTGTCGGCGAAGCGGTTCCTCGGCCGACCGCGCATGCGGGGCCGCCGGGGTCGAGAAGGCCCATTCTACTGTGCATGGGGTTGTTTTCGAGATTTTTGCAGAGCGGGTTTCGAGCTTCAAACGGCGGTGGCGTTGAGCCAGCCGAAGCGGATCGGAAAACCTTCGCCGCCGAGCAGGGTCGTGGTCTCGTAGAGCGGCAGGCCGACCACGTTGGTATAGGATCCGACCATCTTCACCACGAAGGAGCCGGCGATGCCCTGCACCGCGTAGCCGCCGGCTTTGCCGCGCCATTCGCCGGAGCCGATATAGGCCTGGATGTCGTCCTCCGAGAGGCGCTTGAAGCGGACGCGGGTCTCGACCAGGCGCTGGCGGAAGGCCTCGCGCGGCGTGACAAGGCAGATCGCGGTGTAGACGCGGTGATTGCGGCCCGACAAGAGCCGCAGGCATTGCGCGGCCTCGTCGACGAGGTTGGCCTTGGGCAGGATGCGGCGGCCGACCGCCACAACAGTGTCGGCGGAGAGGATGAAGGCGCCGCGCAGCTCGTCGTCGAGCTGCACGGATTTGAGCGCCGCATCGGCCTTGGCCCGGGCCAGACGGTTGGCGCAGGCGCGCGGCAGCTCGCCGCGCCTCGGCGTCTCGTCGACGTCGGCCGGCCGGAGCGCGTCCGGCTCGATGCCGGCCTGGTTGAGCAGCGACAGGCGCCGCGGCGAGCCGGAGGCAAGTACGAATTTGGGGCGGCCGAGCATCAGGTGATTTTTGGGGGACGAAGCAGGGGGTGAATTGCGCGCGGAACCTATCGGACGGGGGCTGATTTCACAACCCGGGAACCCGAGGTTAGATGATTCGGGGCTACCGATAAGCGTGTGCCCTTAGTCTGTGACGCAGGTGTTACGCCCGCCCGGTGCTACCCGCTGGCCGCGCCGACCTTGGCAAAGCGCCGGCGGATACGCATCAGGAGCTGGTCGCAGACGTCGCGGTAGGCGGCGAGCTTCTGGTCGCGGCTGCCCTCGATGGTGGTGGGGTCTTGCGTCGGCCAGTATTCGACGTCGGCGGCGAGCGTGCGGGTCAGCTCCAGCGCCTTGTGGTGCGCTTCCGGCGAGAGCGTGATGATGAGGTCGAAATTCAGCCCCTCCCAATCCTCCAGCTCCTCGAAGGTCTGCGGCTTGTGAACGGAGATGTCCTGGCCGAGCTCGGCCATGACGCTGACCGCGAACGGATCGAGCTCGCCGCGCCTCGCGCCGGCCGACTTCACGTAGAGGCCGTGCGGAAACATGTGCCGCAGCAGGCTCTCGGCCATCGGCGAGCGCACGCTGTTCATGGCGCAGGCGAACAGCACCGATTGCGGATCGCGTGCGCGTGAGGGCGCAGCCATCCGTCATCAGCCTTTCCAATGGAGGACGGTAATGAGCGTGAACAGCCGGCGCGAGGTCTCGAAGTCGACCCGCACCTTGCCCTTCAGCCGCTCCTGGAGCGTGCGCGATCCCTCGTCATGGATGCCGCGGCGGCCCATGTCGATGGCCTCGATCTTGTCCGGGGTCGCGGTGCGGATCGCCTGATAGTAGCTGTCGCAGATCATGAAATAGTCCTTCACGATCCGCCGGAACGGCGTCAGCGAGAGCAGATGTGCGACCACGGGCGTGCCGTCCTCGCGGCGGATGTCGAACATCAGGCGGTTGCCGGTGATGCCGATATGCAACGTGAACGGACCTTGCCCCTCGGCGCCGTCGGGCGCGAACAGGTTTTGCTCGATCAGGTCGTAGATCGCGATCGCGCGCTCATGCTCGATGTCGGGCCCGGACCGGCCGATCGAGTCCTCGTCGAGCGTGACGCCGACGATACGGTTCTGCGAGTCGTCCTGTTCGGGCGGCTTTGTCATGACAGATTGAGGCGCAATCCAATCGAGCGCGAATGGGCATCCAGCCCCTCCGCTTGTCCGAGCGTCATCGCGGCCGGGCCCAGCGCACGCAATTGCTCCGGGCCGCATTTCAGGATCGAGGTGCGCTTCATGAAATCGGCGACACCGAGACCTGAGGAGAACCGCGCCGAGCGCGCCGTCGGCAGCACGTGGTTGGAGCCGCCGACATAGTCGCCGATCGCTTCGGGCGTATGCGCGCCGAGGAAGACGGCGCCGGCGTTGCGGATTTTTGCGGCGAGCGCGTCGGGATCGGTTGTCATGATCTCGAGATGCTCGGCGGCAATTGCATCTGCGAGCGGGATGGCATCGGTGAGGTTCTTCACCATGATGATGGCGCCGAAATCGGCCCAGGAGCGGCCTGCGATCGCAGCGCGCGGCAGGGTCTTCAACTGCGCTTCGACCGCCTTTTCGACATCGGCGGCAAGCCGTAGCGAGTCCGTGATCAGGATCGATTGCGCGCTGGCATCGTGCTCAGCCTGTGCCAGCAGATCCGCGGCGATCCAGTCGGCATTGCCGGTGTCGTCGGCGATGACGAGCACTTCCGAGGGCCCGGCGATCATGTCGATGCCGACCTTGCCGAACACCAGCCGCTTGGCAGCGGCGACATAGGCATTGCCGGGACCGACGATCTTTGCCACCGGCGCAATCGTCGCGGTGCCGTGCGCGAGCGCGGCCACGGCCTGCGCGCCGCCGACGCGGTAGATCTCAGTGACGCCGCCGAGTTGCGCGGCCGCCAGCACCAATGGATTGAGCTTGCCGTCAGGCGAGGGCACCACCATCACCAGGCGCGAGACGCCGGCAACTTTTGCGGGCACCGCGTTCATCAGCACCGAGGAGGGATAGGCCGCGGTGCCGCCGGGGACGTAGAGGCCGGCGGATTCGATTGCGGTGTAACGCCAGCCGAGCTCGACGCCGAGCGCATCGGTGAAACGCTCGTCCTTCGGCAGCTGGCGGCGGTGATAGGTCTCGATGCGGTCGCGTGCGAGCTTGAGCGCATCCAGCGTCGCGGCATCGCAGGCCTTTACCGCTGTCTCGATCTCGGCGGCGGTGATGCGGAGGCCGGAGGCATCCAGCTTGAGCCGGTCGAACTTGGCGGTGGCCTCGAGCAGGGCGGCATCGCCGCGTTTGGCCACATCATCGACGATCGCGCGCGCGGCGGCCTCGACGTCGGCCGAGATCTCGCGCTTGGCGGCGAGGAAGGCCGCGAATCGCTGGTCAAAATCGGCGCTGCTGCGGTCGAGACGAACGGGCATTTTTGGCTTGGCTTCCGGCTGGTCTTTGGGGCGGATTGGCTCACCCGACCCCCTGCTCAATGGCGCGGCGGCGAAGCGGCGTCAACCCTCGCAAGGTGCCGTCCCGGCCGAGGCCCGGGCCGGTTCGACTGGTATACAGGTGACCTCAGCCCTCCCCCTCGATCCCCACTCCCGTTCCCAGCTCGTCCGCCCCGAGATCGGTCAGCTCGCATTCCAGGCATTCGACATCGAGGCGAATGGCGCCGCCCTGCGCGAACAGCAGCAAGGCGCTGCCGCCGGGCTCCTCGTCGCGGCCGTCCTGGGGATGAAACTCGATGCCGACGAGATCCAGAACCTTGTCCAGCGCACCGAGATCGATGTTGCGCGATTTGCAAGCGAGCACGCGGTCGAACCGGAGCGCGGCGACCAGCCGGCGCGGCTCGGCCTCGCCATCCAGCGTCTGCTCCCAATCCAGCCGGCTCATGCCGACTACCAGCCGCTTCTCGCTCTGCCGCCAGATGATATCGGCGGGCTGGACGCGAGCGTCCTGGACATGGGCCGAGATGACGGCGAGGTCGTCGGCATCGAGCGCGATCAATTTGAGCTGGGGAGACATCACACTACTTCTCCTCGGGAAGCGGACATGGCTCAACGCGCGCGGGCGGGGAAATTTCCTCCGAACGAAGGTGCGCATGAGAAGCCGGAAGCTTTCGTCAGGCGCACGTTCGATGCGATCCGGGCGATATTGAAGTGAGGTGCTTATCCTCCCTTGGAGGGCAGGCTCGGAGCCGCGTTTCGCTTACCCCCTGAAAAACGCCAGCAGGTCGGCGTTGATGGTCTCGGCATGCGTGGTCGGCATGCCGTGGGGGAAGCCCTTGTAGGTCTTCAGCGTGCCGTTCTTGAGCAGCTTGGCCGACAGCGGGGCGGAATCGGCGTACGGCACGATCTGGTCGTCGTCGCCATGCATCACCAGCACGGGGACGTTGATCTTCTTGAGGTCCTCGGTGAAGTCGGTCTGCGAGAACGCGACGATGCCGTCGTAATGCGCTTTCGCGCCGCCCATCATGCCCTGGCGCCACCAGTTCTGGATCACCGCTTCGGACGGTTTTGCGCCGGGACGGTTGTAGCCGTAGAACGGACCGGCGGCGATGTCGCGGTAAAAGGCCGAACGGCCGGCGGCAAGCGCGGCCTGGAAACCATCGAACACGCTCTTCGGCAGGCCGCCGGGATTGGCTGCTGTCTGCACCATCAGCGGCGGCACCGCGGAGAGGATCGCGGCCTTCGCCACCCGGCTCTCGCCGTGGCGCGCGATGTAGTGCACGACCTCGCCGCCGCCGGTGGAATGGCCGACGTGAATGGCGTTCTTGAGGTCGAGATGCGCGGTGACCGCGGCGAGGTCGTCGGCGTAGTGATCCATGTCGTGGCCGTCGGCGACCTGCGCCGAGCGGCCGTGGCCGCGGCGGTCATGGGCGATGACGCGATAGCCGCGCGTGACGAAGTACATCATCTGCGCGTCCCAGTCGTCGGCCGACAGCGGCCAGCCATGGCTGAACACGATCGGCTGGCCCGAGCCCCAGTCCTTGTAGAAAATCTCGACACCGTCCTTGGTGGTGATGGTAGGCATTGCAGCGCTCCTTTAGTGAAACGTCATTCCGGGCGCGCGAAGCGTGAACCCGGAATCTGGATATTGTTAGATCGACATTCCCGGGTTCATCGCTGCGCGATGCCCCGGCATGACGGCTATTGGCGATCAGGCAAGGGCCATCGGCTTGAAGCGGCGCCAGGCGCCGATGGTGAGCACCACGAAGAACACCAGCACGAGGCCCTGCACCGCCGCGAACACGGGGCCCGACGGCGGCGCCGGCGGCACAGCGGGTGCGAGCGCGGCCAGCGCCGGCACTTTCAGGAACGACTGGATGATCAGCACGAACACGTTGAAATAGAGCGAGATCATCGCCGTGACGATGTAGAGCGGACGCCAGACGCCTTTGAGCTTCATGCCATAGAGCGCGAAGCAGGCGATCGCGAGCAGCACCAGCGAGATGATGGCGATGATGTGCGAGGGCAGCACTTCCTTGAATGGAAACAGGAAGCCGGTGGCGCTGGTGAGGATCGTGAAAGCTAAGAAGATCGCGGTGAGGCCGGGCATCGGCCTGGAGCCGAGCAGGCCGAACATCACAACGAGGCCGGCGGCAATGGCGATCAGGCTGATGATGACATGGATCATCGTGAAGGCGGGCAGGCTCAACCCGAGAACCATGACGTCTCTCCTACTCTCTGCATTGAGGTCGGAAGATTAGTATTACGCGCCTCATCGGATTACCACCTGCGCCGGCACCACAGATGCGCGCGCAGCCATGCGTCATCGTGCGAATCGACAAAACGCATGGCTGTTTTTTTGCAGCCGTCACGAACGACGGCAGGTTTCGACGAAAGTTGGATCGAGTCTCAAACTTCCTTGGTATCGAAGATCAGCAGATCGGCGCCGCCGCTGGCGAATTTCGGCACGTCGCCCGCGGCCGCCTTGCCTTCTTCGCTGCCGAATGCCTTCTGGATGTCGGCCACGCTGTCGAAGGTGAGGATGGCGACGAGATGGATTCCGGACGGGCCGGCGGGGGAGCCGACCGGGCCCTTGCTGACGGCGTATTTCTTCAGGCCGGGCAATTTCTTGGCGAGCGGAATGTGGGTCTCGGCATAATGCTTGTCGAAAGCGGCAGCATCTTTGGGCGTCTTGTAGAGCACGACGAGTTCGGCCATTTAGTCCTCCCTATTGAATCTTTTATTCGCCTCACGGGCGAAGCGCCTCGCGACGAGGCGATAGTCTGTGGGACACGACACGATGGCAAGCCAGATTCGACCTGCCGTCTGCTTGTCTTGTCCTTGACTAAAGCGCCGGTTTTGCGGCGTCGCCGAGATAGCCGTGCAGGGAGGCCACGACCTGCGCGCCTTCGCCGATGGCACCGCCGACGCGCTTGACCGAGCCGGAGCGGACGTCGCCGACGGCGAAGACGCCGGGCACCGAGGTCTCCAGCGGCGCCACGAGGCGGCCCTGGTTCTGCTCGGACTGCGCGCCGGTCACGACGAAGCCGCCGCGATCGAGCGTGACGCCGCAGCCGTCGAGCCAGCCGGTGGCGGGATCGGCGCCGACGAACAGAAACAGATTTTTGATCTCGGCGGTGTCCTCGTCGTCCGAGAGCCGGCTCTTCCAGCGGATGCGCCGCAAGAGCGAGGCCTCGTCGCCCTCGAGCGCCGTGATCTCGGTGTTGAACATCAATTCGATGTTCGGTGTCGCTTCGATGCGCTCGATGAGATAGCGCGACATGCTGGCGCCGAGACCACCGCCGCGGATGATCATCAGCACCTTCTTGGCATGGCCCGACAGGAACACGGCGGCCTGGCCGGCCGAGTTGCCGGCGCCGACCAGGGCGACCTCCTCACCGGCGCACAATTTCGCTTCGACTGGCGAAGCCCAGTACCAGACGCCGCGGCCCTCGAACTTGTCGAGGTTCGCAATATCGGGCCGGCGATAGCGCGCGCCGCTGGCGACCACCACCGCGCGCGCACGCAGGGGTTCGCTGCCGTCGAGCGTCACCGCGAACGCGCCGTCCTTGCGGGTGCAGTCGAGCGACTTCGCCGTCACCGGGATCATGATGTCGGCGCCGAACTTCTGCGCCTGGTTGAACGCGCGTGCGGTCAGCGCCAGGCCGGAAATGCCGGTCGGAAAGCCGAGATAGTTTTCGATGCGCGCGCTGGCGCCGGCTTGTCCCCCGAAGGCGCGGGTGTCGAGCACGGCGACCGAAAGTCCTTCCGAGGCGGCATACACCGCGGTGGCGAGCCCCGCCGGTCCGCAGCCGACGATGGCGACGTCGTAGATACGGTTGTCGCTGGGGCCGCCGATCATCCCGATCGCGCGCGCAAGCTCGGTTTCGCCGGGATTGCGCAGCACCTCGCCGCCCGGCGCAACGACCAGCGGCCAGTCCTCAGGGCTCGGCGAATAGCGCGCGATCACCTCGGCGGCGTCACGGTCGCGCTCGGGATCGAGCAGATGATGCGGCTGGCCGTTGCGGGTGAGGAAGCCCTGAAGGCGCACCACGCCGGCCGAATGCGACGGACCGATCAGCACCACGCCGCCGACGCCGCCCTGGAGCAGATTGACCCGGCGCAGGATCAGCGCGCGCATGATGCGCTCGCCGAGTTCGGCCTCGGCCACCAGCAGTGCGCGCAGCCGGGGCGGCGGCAATAGCAGCGTCTCGACCTCGCCTTCGGCGCGGCCATCGACCAGCGCCGGCCGGCCGGAGAGCTGGCCGAGCTCGGCCAGGAATTGCCCCGGCCCCTGGTCGATCAGCGGGGTGACATTGCCGAGCCCGTCGCGCTGGGTGATGGCGACATGGCCCTTCAGCACGACGAACATGCCCGGCCCCGGCTTGCCGGTCTCGAACAGCAACTCGCCGTCGGAATAGCTGCGGACCTCGCCGAAATGCCTGATGCGTTCGATCTCGGCGGATGTCAGCGCCGGAAAGGTCTGCTCAGGACGGATGAACCGCGCCATCTGCGCATCTCCGCCGGTTCGTTGCTGTCCGTCCTGCCCCATTGCCACGTCCTGCACTCCAAAAATTCCAGCTGCCGGTCTCTAATTGCCGATCTTGCCAGTCCCCTCATTTGGGGAACCATCGTCGTTGTGCGAGGACTCGGCGGTCGCGGCGCGTTCGCGCGCCTGCACCTTCCGCCGCTTCAGGTTCTCGCGCAGCGCCGATTTCAGCCGCTCGTCCCGCGACACCCGATCCTGCCTCGCGCTCTTGTCGTTCTCGTCGGCCATCACAGGTCCCATACAGCGATCCGGGCTAACATGCCCAGCGAATGCGGCAGCTCAAGAGCCTGGGCGCGATCCGATCGTGCGAAACTCTAAATGGACCGGCCCTGACGATGTGGCCAACTGGCCAGTTGGCCGGGGATAAGCGGAGCCAGATCGTCGGAAAGCCGGTGCTTTCCCGCGAAAACCGGGCATTCGGCCCCGATATCGGCCCGATTTTCTCGTTTTCACGGGACTTGCAAGCTTGCACAGTAGGGGGGCTTGTGGCAGATATCGGCCCGCTTGGCAGGCCCCCTTGGCGGCCGATTCTTGTCCCAGCACATGCTGCCGTAGCTCAGTGGTAGAGCACTCCATTGGTAATGGAGAGGTCGACAGTTCAATCCTGTCTGGCAGCACCATTTTCTGGATCACATCACGCATGGATCGGCATTCTCGCGGCGGGAAATGCCCGAGTTTTGCTCTCCTCTTTCGCCCTCCTCTCTCGAAGAGGGCGCAGGGAAGGCCGGGTGCCGGCTGGCACCCATGATCCGCTGCGCGAAGACTTTGCACACGCAAATGCGCAGGCGGGTAACAGGTGGGCCGGAAAACACCCGGCCTTCCCTGCGCGATGGGTTGACGGCTTATACGCGCTCTCCCCGGAGCCGAGTTCCTTCTGGCCTCCGTCACCTCGCGAATTGACGATGCCTTCAGGCCCGGTTGAGCCCCAAAGCATCTCCGCAAGGCTTGACCGTAGCAACGACGGCCAGGACCACGCGCTTTCGCCGTACGCAGCCGACCTGCCTCGCCCAAAGGGGCTTCGCAGGACATCGGCGCCGTCCGTTCCGCAGGGAGCCGAGGACCTCACGAGGTTCATCTCGCCCTGGTCCGGCCTCCCCTGCCCGGCGCTGCCGCGCCCACCGCACCCCGATCCACGTTCGACACGACGTACGATCGCCCCTCTTCGAGGACCGGGATGACGGGATAGTGCCGCAAATCCGAATTTCGGTAAAGAGGAATATTTTTACGGGAGGAGGTTGACGGGTTTTGGCGAACGACGGGTGTTTTGCCCGACGGGACAGATTAATGCAGGTGATCTAAGCTTTTGAATCTTTGCGGGCATTCGCACGAACGCTTCCGGAAAAGCGCTGCCATCCTAGGGCTTACCGCAATCCCCGCTGTGGGTATGGAGCCAATTCAGCGCGCAACTGTTGCGCAGCCGACACTAGATCGATTTCTTCCATTGGAAATTCGACGCAAAGATCCTCCCATCCGGCACTCCGGCTCGACGCCCATGACGGCCGGGCTTCGAGATTGAAGTACACCCGGAGTACTGGTCGCTCCTGGCTCAATAACACTCGAAATTTGAGATTGGGCTCGGTGAAATCACACGTATCGGAACATGGACTTTTATCCGCCGCTGCATCCATCCAGGATGCCAGCCGCGCGGCTTCATAAGTAAGAAGGCACGGGTGAGTGAATCGCCAGGATCCCCTTGGATGCCTGCCTTCGCCAGCTACGACCAGCCAATTTGAATCGTATTCGGCCGTCTCCAAATGAGGAAATTCATATCCAAGGATTCGAAGTTCAAGGGATTGCCCGTCACGGCTAACGAGTTTCATGGCCTCGCACATTTATCTCGAGGGGCCTCGCCTTCCCCCACCTCGCGTCCCGCAAACCGCTCGTCCGCCCTTCGCAACCTCCGGCACAGCTCGCGATTGATGTTCTGCAGCACGATCACATAGGCGTGGATGTCGGCCTTGTAGCAGGCGTAGAGTTTTTGGGCGGTCAGCTCGTACAGCACCGTCGGGCTCTCCGCGACTACCGTGGCGGAGCGGTTTTGCATTTCGATCAGCGTCATCTCTCCGAAGAAGTCGCCGGGCTCCAGGACTGAAATCGGGACTGAAATCGGGATGGCGCTCCCCGTAGTCGCGCGTTTGCTCACCGCCAGACGGCCGGATTTGACGATGAACAGCGAACGTCCCGGCTCGCCTTCCGTCACGACGGTCGTGCCGGCATCGAAGCGGCGCTCGACCAGCATCGAGATCAGGAGGTCCAGACTCGGGTCCGAAAGGCCGCCGAAGAACGGCGTCGCCAGCAGGAACGCTTTCAGATCGGGGCCGCTGTCAACCATCGCGCCAGGATATGCCCCGCCGCCATCTGCGGCAAGCAAAGCGGCATCGGCGCTGACGATGCCGAACGGGTTCCAACAAGGCGATCAGCGAACGTTTCCGGAGGATGGGTAGACCACTTGCGAAGCCATCCTGTTTTCCGCACAGACAAGTGCGATGGGTTTCGCTTCGCTCTACCCATCCTACGCGCGCTGGCCTTCCCGCGGCCGGCTCCTACATGTGAGGCCACGCTCCTATCGGGAGCCCTATCCGGTGCCCACGCATGATCCCCTTCTCCGTGCTCGACCTCGCTCCGATCCGCCAGGGATCAGACGCGTCGCAGGCGTTCCGCAATTCGCTCGATCTCGCACAGCACGCCGAACGTTGGGGCTACAAGCGGTTCTGGCTCGCCGAGCATCACAACATGACGGGCATCGCGAGCGCGGCGACGTCGGTCGTGATCGGGCATGTCGCGGGCGGCACCAAGACGATCCGCGTCGGCTCCGGCGGTGTCATGCTGCCGAACCATTCGCCGCTGGTGATCGCCGAACAGTTCGGCACGCTGGAATCGCTCTATCCCGGGCGGATCGATCTCGGGCTCGGCCGCGCGCCCGGCACCGACCAGTTCACCGCGCGGGCGCTGCGGCGCGACCTCGCCACCGCTGCCGAAAACTTTCCGCATGACGTCCTGGAATTGCAGGCGCTGCTCGGCGACATCAAGCCGAACCAGGCGATCCGCGCCGTGCCGGGCATGGGGACGAAGGTGCCGCTCTGGATCCTGGGATCGAGCACCTTTGGCGCGCAGCTTGCGGCCATGCTCGGCCTGCCCTTCGCCTTCGCTTCGCATTTCGCGCCGCAGATGATGATGCCGGCGCTGCGCGAGTATCGCGCGCGCTTCGAGTCCTCGGCGCAGCTGGAAAAACCCTATGCGATGATCGGCGTCAACGTGTTCGCCGCCGACAGCGATGCCGAGGCGCAGCGGATGTTCACTTCGCTGCAGCAGCAGTTCATCAATCTGCGCCGCGGCACGCCTGGGCAGCTGCCACCGCCGGTGGACGACATGGACGCGCTGTGGTCGCCGGCCGAGAAGGCCGGCGTCAGCCAGTCGCTTTCGTGCTCTGCGATCGGCTCGCCTGCCGTGGTTGAGGAAAAGCTGAAGGCGCTGATCGCGGAGACCGGGGCGGACGAATTGATGACCACGGGCCAGATCTACGATCACGCCGCGCGGCTGCGCTCGTTCGAGATCGCGGCGGAGGTGCGGGACCGGCTGGCGGAACAAGCGGCGTGATGTAGGTCCGATTGTTGCAACGAAGACGGTGCGCTCCCTCCCCCGCTTGCGGGGGAGGGCTGGGGAGAGGGTGTCTCCCCAAGAGGAAAGAGCACTCACCCCGACCCTCTCCGCGAGCGGGAGAGGGAGTGCACCTTGTTCGTGGCGAGCTTCGGGCTCTAATCCGGAAAGCCGAACAGCTTTGCCGGATTGTGCACCAAGATCTTCTCCAGCTCCGCCTGATCGGGCGCGTAGCGGTACATCAGCTCGAGCAGGTCGGCATCGTTCGGCGGCTGCTTCACCGAGACCGGATGCGGCCAGTCGCTGGCCCAGACGCAGCGGTCGAGGGCGGCCTCGATATAGGCGCGCGCGATCGGGATGACGTCGTCATAGGGCGGGCCGGCCTTCGAGGTCTTCTCGCCGAGCGAGAGCATGACCCAGAAATTGCCCTGCTTGAGCAGCTCCAGCATCTTGCGCAAATTGGGATCGTTCTTGCCGGCGTCCGGATCGGGCCGCGCCATGTGGTCGATCAGCACGGGCACATCGAGACTCTCGTATTTGGCAACGCTCGACATGATGCCGTCCTTCTCGGGCTGGATCTTGACGTACCAGCCGAGCTCGCGGATGCGGGCGATGGCGCGAGCGAAATCGGCATCCGACAGCACGGCGCCCAGTTCCTGTCGAAAACTGAAGCGCGCGCCGCGCACGCCGGCATCGTGCAGCGTGGCGAGATAGGAGTCGCTCGCCTCCGCGAACACCAGCGCGTTGGCGCAGCCGCGATAGTTCGGGCCCATCGCGGCGAGGCCGTCGAGCACCACGGCATGATCGGCGCCATAGGTCGTGGTCTGCACGATGATGCCGCGCTCGATGCCGAGCTGCTTGTGCATCCGTAGCGCCGCTTCCCAGGTCGCGGTCGGCATCCGGTAGGCCGCGCCGGGGCGCTCCGGATATTTCTCGATCGGACCGAGCACGTGAAATTGGCTGTCGACGGTCTTCGGCGGCGGCGCCTTGAGGGGCCGGCGCGGGCTGGGGTCGAACGGCAGATAGGTCGGCATGCATATGCTCCTTCAGTCGATCACGGCGGTGAAGTCGCAACTTACCAGTGCGCCGCCGTCCATGTTGTCCATCGGCAGCGCATGGCGCGCCGGGCGCGAATGCTCGTCCGGAAACATCTTGAGCCATTCCACATTGAGAGGGCCGCGCTGGGTGCGGTCCTTCAACCACACCGTCATCTTGATGATGTCGTCGGTGGTGCCGCCGGCAGCCTCCACAATCGCCTTCATATGCGCGAACATGTTGGCACATTGCGCATCGAGACTTTCGGGCATCACACCGGCAGCGTCGCGGCCGAGGATCACGCCCGACATCACGAGATTGCCGATGCGGCAGGCGTTCGGAATCGGATTGGCGTGCTTGAAGCCGCCGATGTGAATGCTCCTGCGCCGTGTCATGGTGCGCTCCCTCTCTTTTGATTCAGACGAACTGGCACGACACCGAGCCGAACGTGCCATAATCGGCATGAAACGTGTCGCCGCGGCGGATGTCGACCGGACGCGTGAACGATCCCGCCAGCACCACTTCGCCGGCGGCGAGATGCTCGTCATGCGGCGCGAGCCGGTTGGCAAGCCAGGCGATGCCATTGGCGGGGTGGTTGAGCACGCCGGCGGCCAGCCCGGTCTCCTCGACCTCGCCGTTGCGGAACAACAGCGCGCCGATCCAGCGCAAATCGGCATCCATCGGCCGGATCGGCCGGCCGCCGAGCACGAGCGCCGCGTTGGCCGCGTTGTCCGAAATCGTGTCCATCACCTTGCGAGTCTTGCCGGTCTCAGGATCGACGCGATGCATGCGCGTCTCCAGGATCTCCAACGCCGGGGTGACGTAGTCGGTGGCGTTGAGCACGTCGAAGATGGTGCAGTCGGGCCCGCGCAGCGGCGCTTTCAGCGCGAAGGCGAGCTCGACCTCGATGCGCGGCGCGTGAAAGCGGTCGAACGGGATCGGCGTGGCGTCGGCATAGAACATATCGGCGAACAGCACGCCGTAATCGGGCTCGGAGATGCCGACTGCGTTCTGCATCGCCTTCGAGGTCAGGCCGATCTTGTGCCCCTTGACGATGCGGCCGCGGCCAAGCTGGAGTTTTGTCCAGGCGCGCTGGACGGCATAGGCATCCTCGATCGTAAGGCCGGGATACTCTTTCGAGAACATCGGGATCAGCACCTTGGTGCGCTCGGCCTCATCGAGCCGCGCGGCGAGGCGTTCGATCGTGGCGGCGTCCAGCATGACCTAGCTCTCCGCGGCGACGGTGTTGCGCAGCACGCCGATGCGGCTGGACTCGACCTCGACGACGTCGCCCACCTTGAGCCAGCGCGGCGGATCGAACCGGGCGCCGGCACCGGTCGGCGTGCCCGTCACGATCATGTCGCCTGGCTTCAGCGTGGCGAAAGTGGAGAGATAGGAGATCAGGAAGTCGAACGGAAACATCAGCCGCTCGGTCGTGTCCTGCTGGCGCACCTCGCCGTTGACGCGGGTGATGATGTCGTGCGGCCCGCGCGGATCGAGCTCGTCCGACGTGACAAGCCAGGGGCCGATGCTGCCGGAGCGGTCGAAATTCTTGCCCTGCGTGACATTGAACTTGCCGTGGCGCAGCCAGTCGCGAATCGTGCCTTCGTTGCACAGCGTCATGCCGAAGATGTGGCCCCACGCTTTCTCGCGCTGGATGTGCCGGCCGCCCTGCCCGATCACGATGACGAGCTCGCCTTCGTAATCGAGCTGGTCCGAGACTTTCGGCTTCTCCAGCGGCTGGCCGGAGCCGGTCATCGACGACATGCTCCGCACGAACAGGCTTGGATATTTGGGCTGGTCGGAATTGTCTTTGTATTCGGCGTTGCGCTCGGCGTAGTTGACGCCGATGCACCAGAGCTTTTCAGGCGCGAGCACCGGCGGCAGCAGGACGAGGTCTTCGAGCGCGTGGTCGGGCTTCTGCCCGGCCGCGGCCTCTTGTGCATCGGCGAGTCCATTGGCGGCGATCAGCGCCTTGACGTCGGAAAAGTCGCGGCCGATGCGGCTGGTCAGATCGACCACGCCACCAGCAACGGCCGCGCCGTAGCGCGGCTCTCCGTCCAGGAGATAGCTTACGAGTCGCATTGTTGTTCTCCAATGATCTTGAGGCGCGGTCGCGGCCTCGCGCTCAGTCTTTCGATTTGGGTGTCTGAAACACGGTGTTCAGCGTCACGATGTCGCCGAGCCGGGCGTAGCGCGGCCCGCCGATGCGGGCGATCGGGTCGAGCGCCTTGGTCTCGATCTTGCCGTGATTGACGAGGCCGTCGCGCAAGTGGAACATCACGACCTCGCCGACGATGAGGCGGCTCTTCGCCTCGCCGAATTCGAGGCACTGGTGGAAGCGGCATTCCATCGCGACCGGCGCCGCTGCAAGCCGCGGCACCTTGATGCGCTCGCTGGCGATCGTCTCCAGCCCGAGATGCTCGACCTCGCTGATCTCAGGCGGATGCTCGACCGAGCTGTCGTGCACCGCCGACATCAGCGGGGTATCGGCGATGTGGATCACGTATTCCCCGCTATCGAGGATGTTGTGCGCGGTGTCCTTGTAGTCACTGCCCTTGCGGCCGACGCTGATGGCGAGCATCGGCGGCTTCTGCGAGACGAAGGTGAAGGCGCTGAACGGGGCGAGGTTGAGCACACCCTTGCTCGAGAGGCTCGTCACCCACGCAATCGGGCGCGGCACCACGATGCCGGTCATCAGGCGGTAGATGCGCTCGGCGCCGAGCTCGGTGGGGTCGATCCGCATGCGATCAGTCAGCCTTGATGTTGGCCTTGCGCACGACCGGAATCCACTTGGCGTCCTCGCGCTCCAGATAAGCCCTGAACTCGTCCGGCGACATCGGAGTAGCCTCGCCGCCGAGTTTTTCGAATTTGTCGACCACGCCGGGGTCTTTCAGGATCGCGACCAGCGTCTCCTGCAGCTTGTCGACGATGGGCGCCGGCGTGCCCGCGGGCGCGAACAGGCCGGTAAAGGTCTGGCCGTCAAAATCCTTGTAGCCGAGCTCGATGAAAGTCGGAACATCAGGCAGCGACTTCAGGCGGTGCGGGCTGGTGACGGCGAGCGCGCGGAACAGGCCGGCCTTGATGTGCTGGAGGCTGACCGTGAGCTGGTCGAATGCAAATTGAACTTGCCCGCCGAGCAGGTCGTTGATCGCAGGCGCGTTGCCCCGGTAGTGCGCGGTGACCCATTGCAGGCCGAGGTTCGACTGCATCAGCTCGCTGAGCAGGTGGTTGGTGGTGCCGGGGCCGGGCGAGGCCATGGTCAGCTTGCCGGGCTCGCGCTTGGCGAGATCAATGAATTCCTTGAAGGTCGTCGCCTGCACCGACGGATGCACCTCGAGCACCAGCGGCGTCATCGAGATCGTCGAAATGGGGAGGAAGTCTTTCTTCCAATTGTAGGCGTCGCGCTTGTTGATCTCGGTCGCGAACAGCACCGGGCCGTTGGCGCCGACGAACAGCGTGTAGCCGTCGGGCGCCGATTTCGCGAAGGCTTCGCCTGCGATCATGCCGCCGGCGCCGGCCTTGTTCTCGATGATGAAGGGCTGGCCGAGCTTTTCCTGGAGCTTGTCGGCGATGATGCGTGCCGCGCTGTCGACGTTGCCGCCGGCAGGATAGGGCACGATCAGCTTGACGCTGCGCGCCGGCCATTGCTGGCCCGAGGCGGGTGCCGCCAGCATTGCGGCTGCGGCAGCCATGGCAATCCAGATTAATCTCATGTTAACCTCCGAGCGGCGCTTCCAATTTCAGGTCGGCTGCCTTGAGGCGGCAAGGCATTGCTGATTGGAGCGCAATCTCCAGACGCGCCCTTTACCTGTCGAGTGAATTGTGGCGTTCTTGTCCATATTATGGACAAGACAAAATCCGCCCGTAGCGCGATGGAACCGCGACAGGGCGCGCAGGCGATCCGGCGCGCGGTTGCGGTGCTGCGCATTCTTGCCGCAGGGCGCGAAAACGGCGTGCCGCTGGCCGAGGTCGTGCGCGGGACCGGCCTCACCCGTCCGACCGTGCATCGCATCGTCCATGTGCTGATCGAGGAAGGCATCGTCGAACGGAACGAGAGAAGCGGCCGCTACGCGATCGGCACCCAGGTGCCGGAGCTCGCGCTCGCGCGTCCGCGGCCGTCGCAGCTTCTGGTCGCCGCGAATCCGTCGCTGCGGCGCGTCTCCACCGCGATCGGCGACACGCTGTTCCTGACGGTGCGGACCGGCAACGACACGCTGTGCGTCGATCGGAGGATCGGCGTCTATCCGATCCAGGTGCTGTCGATCGAGGTCGGCGCGCGCCGGCCGCTCGGCGTCTCCAGCGCCGGCGTCGCCATCCTGGCGGCGATGCCGGCACCGGACGCGCGAAAGATCGTCGCAGCCAACGAGAAACGGTTCGAGGCCTACCACATCGACGCCGCTGGGGTGATGGACCAGGTCACCGCGGCGCGGCGGCGCGGCTATTATCTGAGGGAGATCGGCCTCGTGCAGGGCACGAAATCGATCTCGACCTGGATCAAGACCCCGGACGGCCAGCCCGCGGCGGCGATGACCGTCTCCGCCGTTCGGACGCGGCTCGGGCCAAGACGGGAGCAGGAGGTCGCGGAGATTTTGCTGCGGGAGACGCGCATCATCGAGCAGGCAATTCGCGGCTAGCTTCGCCTCTCCCCGTAAGAACGGGGCGAGGGAGCGCACCAATCGTGCGGCGCTGTCAATGGCTGACGTGGGGCGTATTTTTATGGCACAAGAGCCGCCATCGCCGACCGACCAACGAGGCCACGCATGCCCGCGCCAAAACCGCCTGCCTTCGAGACCCTGAGCCTGCATGCGGGCCAGCATCCGGATCCCGCGACGGGCGCCCGCGCGGTGCCGATCTACCAGACCACGTCCTACGTATTCCAGGATTCCGACCACGCCGCCGCGCTGTTCAATCTGGAGCGCGCCGGCCACATCTATACGCGCATCTCCAATCCGACCACCGCCGTGCTGGAGGAGCGGCTCGCGGCGCTCGAAGGCGGCGTCGGCGCGATCTGCACCGCCAGCGGCATGGCCGCGCTGCACCTGGCGATCGCGACACTGCTCAACGCCGGCGACCACATCGTGGCGTCGAGCTCGCTCTATGGCGGCACCATCAACCTTCTGGCGCATACGCTGCCGCGCTTCGGCATCACCACCAGTTTCGTCAAGCCGCGCGATCTCGACGCATTCCGGTCCGCAATCAGGCCGAACACGAAGCTGGTGATCGGCGAGACCATCGGCAATCCCGGGCTCGAGGTGCTCGACATTCCCAGGGTCGCCGCGATTGCGCACGAGGCGAAGATTCCGCTGCTGATCGACAACACCTTTGCCACGCCGTATCTCAGCCGCCCGATCGAGTGTGGTGCCGACATCGTCATGCATTCGGCGACCAAATGGATCGGCGGCCACGGCATCGCGATCGGCGGCGCCATCGTTGACGGCGGCCGCTTCGACTGGCGCGGCTCCGGAAAATTCGGCGTGCTGACCGAGCCCTATGGCGGCTATCACGGCATCGTCTTCGACGAGCAGTTCGGCACGGCCGCCTTCATCATGCGCGCACGCACCGAAGGCCTGCGCGATTTTGGCGCCTGCCTGTCGCCGACCAACGCCTTCCAGCTGCTCCAGGGCGTCGAGACGCTGGGCGTCCGCATGGACCGCCACATGCAGAACACGCACTCCGTGCTGGAGGCGCTGAAGTCCAACAAGGCCGTGGATTGGGTGCTGCACCCTTCGCTGGAGAACCACCCCGACTATCAGCTGGCCAAGACGCTGCTGCCGCGCGGCGCCGGTTCGATCGTCTCCTTCGGCATCAAGGGCGGCCGGCCCGCCGGGCGCAAATTCATTGAATCCCTGCGCATGATCAGCCATCTCGCCAATGTCGGCGATGCCAAGACCCTGGTGATCCACCCCGCCTCGACCACGCATCAGCAGATGGATGCCGAGCAGCTCAAGGCGGCCGGCATCGGCGAGGAACTGGTGCGGCTGTCGATCGGCATCGAGACCGCGTCCGACATCATCGACGATCTCGCGCAGGCGCTGCGCATCTCGCAGAAGGTCTGACACCATGAAGCTCTCCGTCAACAGCGCTGATGTGTTCGTCGCAACCGGCGGCCGCGACTTCGACAAGTCCCTGCCCGCGGTTGTCTTCATCCATGGTGCCGGCTTCGATCATTCGACCTGGGCGCTGCATACGCGCTGGTTCGCCCATCACGGCTTTGGCGTGCTGGCGCCCGACCTTCCCGGCCACGGCCGCTCGGCCGGACCGTCGCTGTCGAGCATCGCGGAAATGGCCGACTGGACCGGCGCGCTGCTCGATGCGGCGGGCGCTGAGAAGGCGCATCTGATCGGCCATTCCATGGGCTCGCTGATCTCGCTGGAGACGGCGGCGCGCCACCCCCACAAGGTCTCCGCGTTAAGCTTGATCGGCACCGCCGCGACCATGACGGTCGGTCCGGATCTGCTCAAGGCTGCCGAGGCCAATTCGCAGGATGCCAACGACATGGTCTCGATCTGGGGCCTCGGCTTCAACGCGGAGCTCGGCGGCAGTCTCGCGCCGGGCCTGTGGATGCATGGCGGCGCGCAGGCGGTGCTGAAGACTTGCGAGCCGGGCGTGCTGTTCAGGGATCTGTCGGCCTGCAATTCTTACGCGAATGCGCTTCAAGCCGCCGCGACGGTGAAGGTACCGACCACACTGATCCTCGGCGAGCGGGACATGATGACGCCGGCGAAGGCGGGCAAGGCGCTCGCCGCCGCGATCCCGCACGCGAAGACCGTCGTGGTGCCCGGCGCCGGACACATGATCATGGCCGAACGCCCGGATGAGCTGCTGGCGGCGCTGAGGAACTAGGCGGATCGATCTTCCATCTGGTGCGTTGCGGTCAGGTATCCCTGCCACTCAGAAAGGGGAACTCGACCATGCCAAGACAGGAAGTCATCCGTAAAGCGAAGCGGGACAAGCGTGCCGGCAAATCGGCGAGCACGCAGGCCGGCGAATTCGTCAAGGACGAGATCGACAGGATCCGGAAGGGCAAGCACGGCGCACGCTCGACCAAGCAGGCCATCGCCATCGGCCTGTCCGAGGCGCGTCGCGCCGGTGTCGACCTGCCGCCGCCGCGCAAGGGGCGAACCAAGAAGTCGACGCGCCGTAGCGCCAAATACGCCTATGAGGTCGGTCAGGGCAAACGCACCCCGAAGCGCCGGCCGAAAGTATCGCGCGCCGTCGAAGGCGTCATGAAGAAGGAGCCGCGCTCGACCGCGTCGCGGAGTGCCTTGTCGAAGCAGGGCAAGCGTGCCGCGAGCCAGCGGACCGCCGCCTCGCGTTCGGCCGCCGCGCGCAAGGCCAGCCGGACCAAGGGCGCCAAGGCCCGCTCCGCCGCCGCAAAGAAGGCCGCGCGTACCAGGGCGCGCCGCCGGAGCTGATCCCGGGTGGCGTTTTCTTCGCAACGGCGCGTCGCAAACTCAACCGTCGGGCATTCGCCCGCGTGATATGATCCGATCGTCACAACAGGCGGATGCGGGAGTTCGAACATGGCAGGGACTCTTGAAGGGCGCACGGCGCTCGTCACCGGAGGTTCGCGCGGAATCGGGGCTGCGATCTGCCGGCTACTGGCCGCATCAGGCGCGGCAGTGGCGATCAATTGCCGCGAGCGGATCGGACAGGCCGAGGAACTGGCGGACGAGATCAAGACGCGCGGCGGCCGTGCCATTGTCATTGCCGCCGACGTCTCGCAGCGCGAGGCCGTGGCCGGCATGGTCGAGCGCGTCACGGCCGGGCTCGGGCCGGTCGACATCCTCGTCAACAATGCCGGCATCGCCATCACGCGCGGCGTCGACGATCTCACCGAAGACGATTTCGACCGCACCATCCTGGTCAATCTGAAATCCGCCTTCCTGTGCACGCAGGCGGTGCTGCCGGCAATGCGCGCAAGGAAATGGGGGCGCATCGTCAACGTCTCCTCCGGCGCGGCACGCGGCGCCGGCTCGATCGGCCCGCACTACAATGCCTCCAAGGCCGGCATGGAGGGCCTCACGCGCGGTTATGCGGCGCGGCTGGTGAAGGACGGCATCACCGTCAACGCCGTGGCGCCGTCGCTGATCGAGACCGACATGATGAGCGGCCAGCCTCAACTGGTCAGCCGCATCCCGCTCGGCCGCTTTGGTACGGCGGAGGAGGTGGCGAAAGCCGTGATGCTGCTGGTCGACAACGCCTACATGACCGGGCAGACGATCGCGCTGAGCGGAGGGATGGCGTTTAATTAGGACGCTCTTCTCCCTCTCCCCGTAAGAACAGGGAGAGGGAGAAGAGGCAGCGGGGCGAGGGAGACGAGAGAGCGGGGGCTCACCACATCGTCGCGGCAGCACGGTCCGGCCAGATGCGGTCGTACTCCTCGCCGCCGACCCTGTTCTCGCTCATCTCGGCGAGGATTTGACCTGGCGTCGGCAGAGTCTTGGGATCGACACGCTTGTCGGGATTCCAGAGGTCGGAGCGGACGATGGCGCGGGCGCACTGAAAGTAGATTTCATCGACGGCGATCACCATCACGCTGCGCGGTGCCTTGCCGTCGACCTTGAACGAAGCGAGCAGATCCGGATCGATCGAGAGATGCGCGCGGCCATTGGCCCGGATCGCGTTGCCGGAGCCGGGAATCAGGAACATCAGCGACACGCGCGGGTCGCGCACGATGTTGCGCAGGGAATCGACCCGGTTGTTGCCGCGCCGATCCGGCAGCATCAGCGTCTTGGGATCATGGATGCGGACGAAGCCGGGCAGATCGCCGCGCGGCGAGCAATCAATGCCCTCCGGCCCGATGGTCGCGAGCGCAGCGAACGGCGCCTTCTCGATGAAGACGCGGTAGAGCGGCGTGACGTGGTCGGCGACTTTCACGGTCGAGGCGTCATTGGTGACGCCGTAGATGGCCTCTAATTGTTCGACCGTTTCGATCACCGACATCCCGTTCTCCTTGTTGTGCTACTCGTGCCAGCTTTGATTTCTGATCACGCGCTCGAGCTGGCGGCCGTGATAGTCCGCGCTGCCGGCATTGAGGATGGTGACGTCGGCATTCGCCGATGCGTCGTCGACGCTGCGCGCGAGGCGATTTGCGATATTGCCGTCGCTCACCCGCGCCCGCGCGGCAAGCCGCTGCGCCAGCACCTCCGGCGGTGCCGTGATCGCGACCACCACGACATTGGCATAGGCCTCGCGCAGCGCGGCGATCACGGTGCGCGAGACGTTGACGACGACGGCGTGGCCGGCGCGGATGTCGTCGTTGATCTCGAGCGGCAGGGCGTAGCTATGCCCGTGTGCCTCCCAGTGCACGGCAAAATCGCCGTGATCGCGGGCGCGGTTGAATTCGTCGGGGCTCATCGCGATATTGTCCTCGGCCGCGGAAGCTTCGCGCGTCACGATGCGGCGCGGGAAGACGATGTCGTGGTCCTCGGCGCAGGCCGCTTGCGCCTGCCGCAAGAGCGTGTCCTTACCGGCACCGCTGGGACCGACCACGAGCACGAGCCGCCCGGGTCCGATCGCGCCCGTCTCATCCTGCGCCACGGCCACGGTCTCGCTCATGCGACACGGCTCCCTTCGCGCCAGACGCTGCGGACGACGGGAAGTTGGCCTGCAACATGCACGCGGATCAGGTCGGCGCGCTTGCCGGTCGCGACCTCGCCGCGATCAGTGAGGCCGACCGCCTCGGCCGGCGCCTTGGTCACGGTGCGAACCGCAGCCGGAAGGCTGATCGCCGGCACATGCTCGGGCAATTGCAGCGCGGCCATCAAGAGGCTGGAGGGAATGTAGTCCGACGACAGGATGTCGAGCAGGCCCTCGCGGGCGAGATCGACCGCGGCAATGTTGCCGGAGTGCGAGCCGCCGCGCACCACGTTCGGCGCCCCCATCAGGATATCGATGCCGGCCTGATGCAGGCCGCGCGCGGCCTCCAGCGTGGTCGGGAATTCCGCCACCGAGACGCGATCGCGCACGGCGTCCGCGACGTTCTCCTCGGTGGTGTCGTCGTGGCTTGCGAGCGGGATGTTGTGCTGATGCGCGAGCGCGACGATCTCGCGCATGTTGGCCGCGGCATAAAGCTTCTGGTACTCGAAGCGCTTCGCGAACAATTCATCGAGCTCTGCGTCGGTCTTGCCGCCGCCCTTGCCGCGGTAATAGTCGCGCAGCTTGACCTCATCGCGGAACTGGCGCTGGCCGGGCGTGTGGTCCATCAGCGACATCAGCTTGACGTCGGGCCGTTCGATCAGCTCCCTGGCCTCCTCGACTACGCTCGGCATCGGGATCTCGCAGCGCAGGTGCAGGAAGTGATCGGCGCGCAAGAGATCACCCTTGCGCGCGGTCGTGATCGCGGCGGCGAGCACGCCGGCGCGGCCGTCGACCTCCTCGGCGCCATCCTCGCGCCAGACCCGGAGCGAATCGAATACGGTGGTGATGCCTGAGGTGGCGAGCTGGCCATCATAGGAGATCACGGCCGCAACCGGATTCCAGAATACTTTTGGCCGCGGCACGTAATGCGCTTCGAGGTGGTCGGTGTGGAGCTCGATCAGGCCGGGCATGATGAGGTCGCCGCCGGCATCCTCGGCACCAGCGGGCGCCCTGCCCTCGCCGATCTCGGCGATGCGTCCATCGGCAAGAGCAAGCCAACCCTGCTCGATCACCCGTTCCGCCAGCACGATCCTGGCGTTGGCGATCAAAATTTCCTTCGGATTGGCGTTCATGTCCCTTGTCCTTCAGGCCGCGGCGGCAAAACTGGTGACGTCGACGATACGATCGGCAATCAGATGGCGGATTTCGTCGTCATGGACAATGGCGACCATGGCCACACCCTGGCGCTTCTTCTCGGCGATCAGCGCGACCACCACAGCGCGGTTGGCGGCATCGAGCGAGGCGGTCGGCTCGTCCAGCAGCAGGATCGGCAGATCCGAGATGAAGCCGCGCGCGATGTTGACGCGCTGCTGCTCGCCGCCGGAGAAGGTCGCAGGCGGTAGCTGCCAGAGCCGCTCGGGGATGTTGAGACGATGCAGCAACGCGCCGGCGCGCGCCTGCGCATCGGCACGGGCCATGCCGTTGACGATCAGCGGCTCGGCGACGACGTCGATGGTCGCAACCCGCGGCACAGCGCGCAGGAATTGGCTAACATAGCCGATGGTCGAGCGGCGGACATTGAGCACCTGCCGCGGCTCGGCGCTGGCGAGATCGACCACCACACCGCGATGACGGATGCCGATGCGGCCGGAATCGCAGCGGTAATTGCCGAAGATCATCTTCAGGATCGACGATTTGCCGGCACCCGACGGTCCCGACAGCACGACGCATTCGCCGGGGTTGACGTCGAAGGTCACGCCACTGACGACGGGCAGCTCGATGCCGCCCTGGAGGTGCATCGTAAAGGTCTTCTTCGCGTCGGTGATAGCGATCATCGCGGTCATCGGAAAACTCATCTTGAAAAGCTTATGGCGGCAGAATCGAGGAGACGAGGAGCTGGGTGTAGGGCTCGCGGGGATCGTCGAGCACCTGGTCGGTGAGGCCGGCCTCGATGACGCGGCCGCCCTTCATCACCATCACGCGGTGCGACAGGAGGCGCGCGACCGCGAGGTCGTGGGTGACGATGATGACGGCGAGATGCAGCTCGGCGACGAGGCTGCGCAGGAGATCGAGCAGACGCGCCTGCACCGAGACGTCGAGGCCGCCGGTCGGCTCGTCCATGAACACCAGCCGCGGCTCGGTGACGAGGTTGCGCGCGATCTGGAGCCGTTGGCGCATGCCGCCGGAATAGGTTCGCGGCGCATCGTCGATGCGCGCGACGTCGATCTCGACGCGGGTGAGCCAGTCGGATGCAGTCTCGCGGATGCGGCCATAATGGTTCCAACCCACCGCCATCAGCCGCTCGCCGACATTGGCGCCGGCCGACACCGCCATGCGCAGGCCCTGCGCCGGATCCTGGTGCACATAGCCCCAGTCGGTGCGGAACAGGAAGCGCCGCTCGGCTTCGCCCAGCGTGGCGAGATCGCGGATGATGCCGTCACGCATGCGATAGGACACCTGGCCGGCGGTCGGCGCCAGCTGGCCCGACAGCATCTGCAGCAGCGTCGACTTGCCGGAGCCGGATTCGCCAACGACCGCCAGCACCTCGCCGGGATAGAGCGAGAACGACACCTCTCGGCATGCGGCGATGCGGCCATAGGACTTGCTGAGCGACTCCGCGACCAGCAGCGGCTGATCGTTCTCCAGCATATCGGGATCAGCCATTGTGCTTCTCCTGCGCCTTCTCCTTGTACGGCGCAGCGCTGAGGCTGCCGTGATGGCCGGCGGCCTGGCGGCCCTCGCAATAATCGGTGTCCGAGCAGACGAACATGCGCCCGCCCTTGTCGTCGGTGACGATCTCGTCGAGATAGGAGTTTTCAGCCCCGCACAGCGCGCAGGGCGCGTTGAAGCGGTACGGCTCGAACGGGTGATCCTCGAAATCGAGCGACACCACCTGCGTGTGAGGCGGGATCGCGTAGATGCGCTTCTCGCGGCCAGCGCCGAACAATTGCAGCGCCGCGCAATTGTCCATCTTGGGATTGTCGAACTTCGGGGTCGGCGACGGGTCCATCACATAGCGCGCGTTCACCTTCACCGGATAGGCGTAGGCGGTCGCGATGTGGCCGAAGCGGGCGATGTCCTCGTAGAGTTTTACGTGCATCAAACCGTATTCGGCGAGGGCGTGCATGCGCCGCGTCTCGGTCTCGCGCGGCTCGAGGAAGCGTAAGGGTTCCGGGATCGGCACCTGGTAGACCAGCACCTGATTCTCGTGCAGCGACGTCTCGGGAATGCGATGACGGGTCTGAATCACCGTTGCCTTATCCGTTGCCGTGGTCGTGGCGACGCCGGCGGTCTTGGCGAAGAATTTTCGGATCGAGATCGCGTTGGTGGTGTCGTCAGAACCCTGGTCGATCACCTTCAGCACGTCTTGGGGCCCGAGGATCGCCGCGGTCACCTGCACGCCGCCGGTGCCCCAGCCATAGGGCATCGGCATTTCGCGGCTGGCGAACGGCACCTGATAGCCAGGGATCGCGATCGCCTTGAGGATCGCGCGGCGGATCATCCGCTTGGTCTGCTCGTCGAGATAGGCGAAATTGTAGGCGGGCGCGTTCATTCCGCGGCCTCCTTCATGGCATCGGGCGCATGGGCATCAGCGAATTCCTTGCGCAGCTTGCGGAGCAGGCCGAGCTCCGACTGGAAATCGACATAATGCGGCAGCTTCAGATGCTCGACGAAGCCGGTCGCCTGGACGTTGTCCGAATGCGACAACACGAATTCTTCATCTTGCGCCGGGGCCACGGCCTCTTCGCCGAGCTCGCGGGCGCGCAGCGCGCGGTCGACCAGCGCCATCGACATGGTCTTGCGCTCGCTCTGGCCGAAGGCGAGGCCATAGCCGCGAGTGAAGCACGGCGCTTCCGTTGCTGACCCCTTGAACTGGTTGACCATCTGGCACTCGGTCAGCTCGATCGAGCCGAGCGGCACGGCGAAGCCGACGTCCTCGGCGAAGAATTCGACCTCGACCTCGCCGAAGCGGATCTCGCCGGCAAAGGGATGGTTGCGGCCATAGCCGCGCTGGGTGGAATAGCCCATCGCCAGCAGGAAGCCTTCGTCGCCGCGCGCAAGGTTTTGCAGGCGCAAATCGCGATCGGCCGGGAAGTTGAGCGGCTCGCGGGTGAGATCGCCGACGTCGGCGCCGCCTTCGGCCTGCGGCGAGGATTCGATCAGCCCGTCGCGGCCGAGAATATCCGTCACGCGCGGCGTCGGTGCGGTCGACGCTTCGGCCGTCGCCGGCGCTTCCGGCACAAATCCTTTCGCGAGTGAGGGATCGAGCAGGCGGTGCGTGTAATCGAAGGTCGGCCCGAGGATCTGGCCGCCGGGAATGTCCTTGAACGTCGAGGACACCCGCCGCTGCACCCGCATCGCGCCGGTGTCGACCGGCTCGCTGGCACCGAAACGCGGCAAGGTGGCGCGGAAGGCGCGGACCAGGAAGATCGCCTCGATCAGATCGCCGCGCGCCTGCTTGATCGCCAGCGCCGCGAGCTCACGGTCATAGAGCGAGCCTTCGCTCATGACGCGATCGACGGCGAGGCCGAGCTGCTCCGAGATCTGGTCGAGCGAGACTTCCGCAACGCTTTGATCGCCGCGCCTGGCGTTGGCGAGCAGGCGATGGGCGTTCTCGATGGCGCGTTCGCCACCTTTGACTGCGACATACATGCTTCAGCTTCCCTTGTTCGCGACACGCGTCGTGCGCGAGATCGCAACCACGGCGTCATCGGCGACCAGCACCACATCGATGCCGCGCGGAAACAGCGTTTCGTTGAACCTCAGGCGCTCGAACAGGTCGAAAGGTTTGATCGACGCCTGGAGCGTCGCGACACCGTCGATGCCGGGGCCGCGCAGCTCGAAGCCGCGCCCAGTGTCGAGGCTGTCGACCTGGATGATCACCGTGGTCGAACGATCCGGATATTCATTGGTGCCGAGCGCGAAGCGCTCGAGCGCCGGCAGCAGGATGCCGTCACTGATCAGCGCGAAGCTCGCGATCGAGGCATCCTGGATCACCGGCGCGCCGGTGTGGAACTTCAGCCATTTCGTCACGTCCGAGCTCTCCGACATCCGCGCATCGAGCCAGAGCGGCGTGTCGTGGTCGAACAGCGTCAGCGCGATCGCGGCGGTGCCGCGCATCATCATGCCGGGCGCGCCCGCCATCGGCACGATGCGCTGGACCGAGCCCGGCCGCGCCATCGCGTCCATCACCGAGCGAAAGGTCGATTGCGCCGACAGCACCTTGTCGACGAACCCCGGCGGCAGTTCCGCAATCGTGGTCATGGTCTCACCCCTCACCGCGCACCATGGTGTAGAAATCAACCTTCGTCGCGGCGGTCTCGGCCGCGACCTGCTTGCGCTCGACCATAAGCTGCTCACGCAACGGCGCGATAACGTCGCGCTCGACGGCGGCGCCGAAATTCGGCGACTGCATCAGGGCATCGCACAGCGCGATCAGCCGCGCCTTCTCACTATCGCGCCCAAGCGTGTAGCCGAAGCCGACCTCGCCGCTCGCAAGCCGCACCGCGGCGCGCGACACGGTCGCTTCGCCGAGATTGAACGGTGCGCCGTCGCCGCCGACCCGGCCGCGCAGCATGACGAGGCCGTTCTCCGGCGCACGCAGATCCTGATGACCCGGCAAGGCGATAGCGCTGAGACGGGCGGCAATCTCGGCCGCCTCCGCATGCGCCAGCACGGCCATCGCGGCTTGGCGCTGGGCTTGCTGGTTGTTGTGCTGGGTCACCTGATCCACCGAGCCTTCCGAGCGAACTTGCCGAGTCCAAGTTGTCTATGATAATAGACAACTTGATACGGAAGCGCCATGACCGTTTCGTGACAAACGTGTGATTTCTGGAGTAGGCTTTTCCGCGATATGAGCATGCAGGACACCGCCTCCTCGGGCGTCGCGCTGTGGCGCCTCGTTGCCGACGGCATCGAACGCGGCATCGCCGACGGCCGCTTTGCGGCCGGCGACAAGTTGCCGGGCGAGATGGAGATTGCCGAAACCTATCGCGTGAACCGCCACACCGTGCGGCGTGCGCTGGCGGCGCTTGCCGAGCGCGGCCTGGTGCGTGCCGAGCGCGGCAGCGGAACCTATGTCGAGACGCAGAAGCTCGCCTATCCGCTGCGCTCGCGCACGCGCTTCTCCGAGATCGTCGGCGCCGACGGCCGCGAGCCGCATGGCCGGCTGATCGAGGCGTCCGATGACGTCGCAACGCGCGAGGTGGCGCGGGAGCTCGGCCTGAAGCCGGGTGCGCCGCTGGTGCGGATCGAGGCGATCCGGCTTGCCGACAGCACGCCGATCTGCGTCTCCACGACTTGGCTGTCCGCCGAGCTGTTTCCCGGTGCCGGCGAGGTGTTCGCCGCGACGCGCTCGATGACGAAGTTGCTCGGGCACTTCGGCGTCCGCGACTATCGCCGCGGCGCGACCCGGATCACCGCCGGCATCATCGACGCGACCGATGCGGCGCGGCTTGACCTTCCGCTCGGACGACCGATCCTCGTGGTCGACGCCACCGATCACGATCTCGACGGCAAGCCGCTGGTGACCAAGCATTCGCGGTTTGCGGCCGAGCGGGTGGAGTTCCTGGTGGAGAACGGGTGAGGCCTGTTCCCCCTTCCCGTTCTTACGGGGAGAGGGTTGGGGTGAGGGGCTGCTTCCGCAATCACGGTGAGAGTTGGACTCGCGGAGAGTCCCCTCACCCGGAATCCGCGCTACGCGCGAATTCCGGCCTCTCCCCGCAGGCGGGGAGAGGCAAAGGACTTAGGCCACCGCTCGCCTTCCGATGATCGCGAACCGCAGCTTGCCTGAGATGAAATCGATCGCGGCGACGGCGACCAGGATCATCAGGATCAGGAACGACACCTTCTGCCATTCCAGGACGCGGATCTGCTCGGCGAGCTGGAGGCCGATGCCGCCGGCGCCGACGATGCCGATGATCGTGGCCGAACGCGTGTTGGATTCGATGAAATAGAGCACTTGCCCTGCGATCACCGGCAGCACCTGCGGCAACAGGCCGAAGCGGATCTCGTGCAGCGCACTGCCGCCGGAGGCGCGGACGCCTTCGACCTGCTTCTGGTCGGCGCCCTCGATCGCCTCCGAAAACAGTTTTCCAAACGCGCCGAAATCCGACACTGCGATGGCGAGCACGCCGGCGAACGGGCCGAGCCCGACCACGTTGATCCACACCAGCGCCCAGATCAGGGTGTCGACGCCGCGAATGCAATCCAGGAAGCGCCGCACCGGAAAGCGGAACAGGTTCGGGACGATATTGCGTGCGGCGAGCAGGCTGACCGGCAGCGCAAATATGGCAGCCAATGTGGTGCCCAGCAGCGCGATCGACAGGGTTTCACCCAGCGCCTTCAGATAGATCGGCAGCGATGTGCCGGGGTCAGGCGGGATCATCATCATGCTGATCCAGCCGAGCTGACTGAGACCCGCGACGAAGCGCGACGGCGAGAAGTCGAGATCGACGAGGCCATAGGCGAAGATCGCACCGGCTGCGACGATCGTCGCCGGCGTCGCGAGCCGCGCCGAGGCCGGTCGATGGAACACATCGGGATAGCGCGCGCGAATCTGCGCGGTATCGACCTGCTGCGGCTTCGTCACGTCCGCGCCTCCTTGCCGAACAGACGGGCGCGCAGCCAGCCGGTGGTGATGTCGATGATGAAGACGGTGAGGATGATCGTGACCAGGATGGCGCTGACGTCGGAGTAGTAGAACTTGCGGATCGCGACGACGAGCTCCTGGCCGATGCCGCCGGCGCCGACAAAGCCCATTACGGAGGCCTCACGGACGTTGATCTCGAAGCGCAGCAGCGCGTAGCTGGCATAGCCGGCAGTCACCTGCGGCAGAATGGCGAAGCGCATGCAGGCGAGCCAGCTCGCGCCGGTCGAGCGGATGCCCTCGACCGGCTTCATGTCGGCGTTCTCGACGATCTCCGAAAACAGCTTGCCGAGCGCGCCGGTGGAGTGAATCGCGATCGCGAGCACGCCGGCCATCGGCCCGAGACCGAACGCGATGACGAAGATCAGCGCGAACACGATGCCGGGTACGGTACGGGCGAATTCGAGCAGGCGCCGCACGGTGAAACGCAGCCAGGCTGCGGGCGAGGTGTTTTCCGCGGCGAAGAAGTTGAGTGCGAAGGCGAACACAGCCCCGGTCAGGGTGCCGACATAGCTGATCAGCAGCGTCTCACCGAGCAACTTCAACCATTTGTGCCAGCCCCAGAACCATTCGCCGAAATTGGTCCAGACGCGCTGGCCGTTGTCGAGGGTGAGGATGCGGTCGAAATAGCTGACGAAATTGCCGAAATAGGTGAAGAAGGTGCGCAGGTTCACTTCCGCGCCGATCGCGGCCACGATCAGCGCGGCAACGAACAAAGCCAGACCCGCCAGCAGCCGCAGACGCTTGCGCGCGACCGCCTTGCGGTAGGCGGCGTTCAGGGCGGCAAGCTGCTGCTCGGGAAGGATCGCAACCGCAATCGTCATCGAGGATATGGATCCACCAAGAAAAGAGCCGGGTCCATCGACCCGGCTCGAGGTGCGTCGTCCCGACGAAATCAGGACGCCTTCTTACGCAGAGCGTCGACGAACTTAATCAGCTCGATGGTCTTGTTGTAGTCGTCGTTGGCGATCGGCTCCCACGGCTTGTTCTTGCCGTCGGAGAGCTTCTTGAACGCCTCGGGGTCCTTCTGCGCCGCTTCGAGGAAGGCCTTCTTGATCGCGGCCTTCATGTCCTCGGGCAGATCGCTAAGATAGGCGTAGGGCGAATTGATGATGAGATCGGACTTCACGATGATGCGGAAGTCTTCCTTCTTCATTACGGTGCCGTCGGCCGACTTCACCATGCCCTTGTTGAGCATGCGGGTCAGGTTGGAATCGTCGTCGGCGTTCCACCAATTGGCGGCGACATCGACGGTGCCCTGGGCCAGCGCCAGCACCGCGTTCTCGTGGCTGCCCGTGAAGACGACCTTGGAGAAGTAGGCGTCGGGGTCGATGCCCATAGCGTTCAGCTTGAACCGGGGCATGTTGTTGCCCGAAGTCGAGTTCGGATCGACCAGGCCGAGATTCTTGCCCTTCAGGTCTTCGATCTTCTGGTAGGGCGACTTAGCCAGCACGTAGAAGACCGAATAGTAGCCCTTGGAGCCGTCGGCATTAACGTCGATCACGAAGGCATCGGTCTTCACGCCGGTCAGACGGGCGCGCGAGAACGATGCCGGACCGTAATAGCCGATGTGAATATTGCCGGCGCGCTGGCCCTCGATGACGGCGGCGTAGTCATTGGCGACGCGGAGCGTGACCTTGACGCCGAGTTCCTTGGACAGATAGTTCATGAAAGGTCCGTAGCGTTCGGTGACCCCGGAGCCGTTCTCGGCCGGAATCACCGCGAAGGTGATCTCCGGATATTTCGACTTCCAGTCTTCGGCGGAAGCGGATCCGGCAAAGGTCAGCGCGGCGGCGCCAGCAAGAACTAATCTGCGAGTGATCATGATACCCTCTTCATCGGTTGGGTCGGTGGACGCAAAAAACTTGAAACTGAGGTCTTGCAACTAAACAGCTGGCGCGGCTCAGGCCGCCGCAGCCGTTCCAAGCGCCGGAACGCCCTCGGGCGCCGGTGTGGATGCGCCGCCCATGACATCGGCGGCTTCGAGATCGTAGAGCTCGCGCGCGACGTGATCGGTCAGCTCGGACGGCACGCCGTCGAACACCACGCGCCCCTGCGCCATGCCGATGAGGCGGTCGCAATAGCTGCGCGCCAGGTCGAGCGAATGCAGGTTGCAGAGCACGGTGATGCCGAAATGCTTGTTGATGCGCAGCAGCGCATCCATCACGATTTTGGTGTTGCGCGGATCGAGCGAGGCGATCGGCTCGTCGGCGAGGATGATGTCTGGCTGCTGCACCAGGGCGCGGGCGATTGCGACGCGCTGCTGCTGGCCGCCGGAGAGCTGGTCGGCGCGCTGGGCGGCGAGCGAGGCGATGTCGAACTGTTCGAGCGCCGACATTGCCAGCGCCTTGTCCTGCTCGGGCCAGATCTGCGACAGCGAGCGCCAAGCCGGCATGGTGGCAAGACGGCCCATCAGCACGTTGGTGAGAACATCGAGGCGGCCGACCAGGTTGAACTGCTGGAAGATCATGGCCGAACGGGCCCGCCACTGCCGCAGATCCTTCCCGCGCAGCGCGGTCACATCGAGGCCGTCGAACAGGATGCGGCCCTGCGTCGGGATCACGAGACGATTGATGGTCCGCAGCAGGGTCGACTTGCCGGCGCCGGAGCGCCCGATCACCCCGACGAAACCGCCGGGGGAAATTTGAAACGAAGCGTCGTCCACCGCGGCTTTTGCGCCGAAGCGGCACGTCAGACCTTCTACCACCAGCATGCAGGGCTCCAGAGTAGCTGGCTGCCACCGCTAACGCCGGCGCTTGACACTTGTGTGACACACAGATTGCCGTGCGGCGATGCTACACATCTCGTCCCCTGTCATCCCAGCGTCATGACATTGTCATCGAGCCACTCGAAGAGGAGTGCCCGCCTTAGCATCACGGATGTCACATGGCCGGCAAGACGCTCTCGGATCAACCGACCATCGATGCTTCCGCAACGCTGCACGAGACCAGGCTCGGCGCCTATACCGAAGTCGGCGCACGCACCATCCTGCATGAAGTCGCAATGGGCGATTACTCCTACGTCGTGAACGACGCGCAGATCACCTACACCACCATCGGAAAGTTCTGCTCGATCGCGGCGATGACGCGGATCAATCCCGGCAATCACCCGATGCATCGCGCGACCCAGGCGCATTTCACCTATCGCTCCAGCGCCTATTTCCCGGGCGAAAGCGATGACGAGGAATTCTTCGACTGGCGGCGCCAGCATCACGTCCACATCGGTCACGACGTCTGGATCGGCCATGGCGCGATCGTGCTGCCGGGACGCAACATCGGCACCGGCGCGGTGATCGCGGCCGGCGCCATCGTCACCAAGGATGTACCGGCCTACGCCATCGTTGCCGGCAATCCGGCGCGCATCGTGCGGCGGCGGTTTTCGGAAGAGATCGCCGGGCGTCTCGCCAGGCTCGCCTGGTGGGACTGGGATCACGACAAATTGCGTGAAGCGCTGCCAAATTTTCGCAAGCTCGGGATTGAAGATTTTCTCGCAACATATGAAGCACGGGCAAGCTCTCCCCGCAGCAACAAGAGCGCAATCGCGTGACAGACATTTTCCTTGAAGGCGGCCGGACCCTGATCGGCTCCGATCTCGTCGAAACTTCACTTAGCCTGGCCGGAACTGAGATCGTCGCGGTCGATGCCTCGCGCGGCCGTGCGCGGCTGGCGATCGATGCACGCAACCTTCTGGTGCTGCCCGGCATCGTCGACCTGCACGGCGATGCGTTCGAGCGCCAGATGATGCCGCGCGCCGGCGTCGACTTTCCGATCGACGTTGCCCTCGCCGACAGCGACCGCCAGGCGATCAGCAACGGCATCACCACCGTGTTTCACGCCACCACCTGCTCGTGGGAGCCGGGCCTGCGCAGCGCCGACAATGCGCGCGACCTGATGGAGGCCATCGAGCGGCAACGTCCGCAATTTGCCGCCGACACCCGCTTCCACCTCAGGCACGAGACCTACAATCTCGCCGCCGAGGCCGAGATGACCCGGTGGCTGGCGGAGGGCCGCGTCGATTTGCTCGCCTTCAACGATCACATGGACGGGGTCGTTGCCGACATTTCCAATCCGCGCAAGCGCAACCGCATGGTGGAGCGTACCGGACTGTCGAGCGAGGACTTTGACGAGCTGGTCGGACACGTCGTGTCGCGCGCGTCCGATGTTCCCGCGTCCGTCTCGCGGCTCGCCGCTGCAGCCCGTGCCGCCGAAGTACGGATGCTCTCGCACGACGATGCGACACCGGCGATGCGCCAGGAGTATCGCGAGTTCGGCGCGCTGATCGCGGAGTTTCCGGTCAACGAGGAGACGGCACGCGCCGCCGCGGCTGCTGGTGATCCCATCGTCTTCGGCGCCCCCAACGTCGTGCGCGGCGGCAGCCACACCGGCTGGACCAGGGCGTCCGACATGATCGCCAAGGGGCTCTGCTCGGTCCTCGCCTCGGACTATTATTATCCCGCACAGCTGCTGGCCGCGTTCCGCCTCGCCGCCGACGGCGTGCTGCCGCTGACCGAAGCTTGGAACCTGATCTCCGCCGGACCGGCGCGCGCGACCGGCCTCACCGATCGCGGCGTCATCGCGGAAGGACGCCGCGCCGACATCCTGCTGGTCGATGACACCGTGGCGCTGCGGCCGCGGCTCGTCGCGGTGATCGCGGGCGGCAAGCTCGTGCATCTCACCGATGCGGCGCGCCTGCTCGCGGCGGCGACGACGCCGCGCGAGGCTGTCGTTGCGGCATGAATTGGTTATGCTGAGGCGATGACAGGCTTTCCCCGCTACGCGATCTATTTTGCCGCAGGCAGCGATAGCGCCATCACCCGCTTCGGCGCGGAGCTGCTGGGCTACGATGCCTATACCGGCCACGAGCTGCCCTTTCCCGCGGATGCGTTGCACGTCGCGCCGGACTGGCGCGACGTCACCGGCGATCCCCGCAAATACGGCTTTCATGCCACGCTGAAGGCGCCGATTGCGCTGGCGTCCGGCAAGAGCGAAGCGGAGCTCATGGCCGCCTGCGCGGCCTTCGCAGCCAAGGCGCGGCCAATCCCGGCGATCCGCCCGGTGGTCGATTCCATCAGCGGCTTCATCGCTGTGATTCCGGCCGAACCGGTCGACGCGCTTCAAGAGTTCGCTGCCGATTGCGTTCGCGAATTCGATTCTTTCCGCCCACCCCTGACAGCAGAGGATCGCGCGCGGCGCAAGCCGGACAAGCTGAGCGAGCGCCAGCGCGATTATCTCGACCGCTGGGGCTATCCCTACGTCATGGAGGAATTCCGCTTCCACATGACGCTGACAGGCCGGCTCGATGCGGAGCGCCGCGGGCCGATCCTGGAGATGCTGCGGGACAGGTTTGCGGCGCTGAAGGTCGATACGCTCGAGATCGATCGCATCGCGCTGTTCAGGCAGGATGACGCGAAGGTGCGCTTTCGCATCATCGACGAGTGGAAGCTGGCTCGTTAGCCGAAGTCGCGCGTCGCATTCAGCCTTCGAAGGGTGGGCAAAGGCGTGCAAGCGCCGTGCCCACCACTCTTCCTGGCGGCAACAAGTTGGTGGGCACGCTTCGCTTTGCCATCCTACGACAGCCGAGTATGTCGCCCTACTTCCCCCACCGCAGCGCCAAGGCGTCGCGCTCCCTGGCGAGCTCCAGCAATCCCGCGCGCGTGGCCGGATGCAGCGGCTGCAGCGGATGCCGCACGGCCTCCGACTTGATCACGCCGCCAGCCTGCATCATCACCTTGCAGGCGATCAGGCCGCATTGGCGGTTCTCGTAATTGATCAGCGGCAGCCAGCGCTCATAGGCGGCCTTCGCTTTCTCGCGGTCACCGGCGAAATAGGGATCGATGATCTGGCGGATGCCGTCGGGATAGCCGCCGCCGGTCATCGCGCCGGTGGCGCCGGCATCGAGATCGGCCATCAGCGTGATCGCCTCCTCGCCGTCCCACGGTCCTTCGATATCCTTGCCGCCCGCCTCAATCAGGCTACGGAGCTTTGACGCGGCACCGGGCACCTCGATCTTGAAATAGCGGATGTTGGCGTATTCGCGCGACAGCCGCGCCAGCAATTCGACCGACAGCGGCGTGCCCGCAACCGGCGCATCCTGGATCATGATCGGGATGTCGATCGCGCCGGAGAGCACCTTGAAGAATTCGACGATGCCCTTCTCAGGGACCCGGAAAGTCGCGCCGTGATAGGGCGGCATCACCATCACCATGGCGGCACCAGCAGCCTCGGCCTGCTTGCTGCGCGCCGCACAGACGGCGGAGCTGAAATGCGTGGTGGTGACGATGACGGGAACCCGGCCCGCGACGTGCTCCAGCACCGCATGCATCACGGTCTCGCGCTCGGCGTCGGTGAGCACGAACTGCTCGGAGAAATTGGCGAGGATGCAGAGGCCGTGCGAGCCGGCATCGATCATGAAATCGATGCAGCGGCGCTGGCCCTCGAGGTCGAGTTCGCCGCGCTCATCGAAGATGGTGGGCGCGACCGGGAACACGCCGCGATAGGGGCGCTGGGCCTTGTGTGGGGTGACCGGCATCGAACTCTCCATCGCTGATGTGCCTTGCGTCTGGTGCCGCGCTCGCGCGGCGGCACAGATGTACCCGCCGCGCGGACCGGCGGCAATGCCCGCGCGACGTTGACGGGAGAAGCGAGCGAAGCTAGGCGGTCTTCACCGCGCCGAGGAAGCCCTCGACGGCGACGCGGAGACGATCGGCGTCGGCCGACATCTGCTTCACGGATTCCGACAGCACCGTGCCGGCGTTGCCGGTCTCCTGGTTCAGCCTGGCGACGCTGCCGATGGTGTCGGTGACCTCGCGGGTGCCCTGCGCGGCCTGCTGGAAGTTGCGCGAGATCTCGGTGGTGGCCGCGCGCTGCTGCTCGACCGCCGCGGCAATCGCCGTCATCTTCTCGTCGATGCCGCTGATGGCGCCTCCGATCGAGCGGATCGCGGCAACCGCCTGGCCGGTCGCACCCTGGATCTCCTCGACCTGACGCGAGATCTCTTCCGTCGCCGTTGCCGTCTGGGCCGCGAGGCTCTTGACCTCGCCGGCGACCACGGCGAAGCCGCGGCCGGCTTCACCGGCGCGCGCGGCCTCGATGGTGGCGTTGAGCGCCAGCAGATTGGTCTGGCCGGCAATGGCGTTGATCATTTTCACGACCTCGCCGATGCGGCTCGCGGTCTGGTCCAGGATCTCGACCGTGGCGTTGGTCCGCTCGGCCTGCGAGACGGCCTCGCGTGCTTCGCGGGCGCTCGACTGCACCTGTGCGGAGATCTCGCCGACGGACGCGGAGAGTTCTTCAGTCGCAGCCGCAATGGTTTCGAGATTGTTGGTGGCCTGCTCGGCGGCAGAAGAAACCGCCGCGGTCTGGCTGCTCGATTCCGACACCAGCGAGCGCACGCCGGTCGCGGTGGCATCGAGCTCCTTCGTCGACGCCACGACGCTCTGGATGACCGCCTGCACGGTATCGTCAAAACTGCGGCAGGCCGCATCGACGGAGCCCGAACGGGCGAGCTGAAGCGCCTGCTGCGATTCGCGCTCCTGGCCGAGGCGCTCGGCGGTTGCCGCGCTCTCGCGCAGGCTTTCGAGCGCGGCGGCCATGGCGCCGAACTCGTCGGGATGGCGGGATTGCGGCACCGGTGTCGCGTAGTCGCGGGCGCTGATGCGCGCGATGGCATCGAGAATGGCGCGTACCGGGCGCATCAGGCGATTGCGCACGACGTACACGCCCGCCATGGTCACGGCGAGCGCGAGCAGGAATGCGAGCGACTGCACGACGAGGTTGGTCAGCGCTTTGGTCTGAACGGTCTCGGCGCGCGCGATCGACTGATCCAGCGCCTTGGTCGCGACGCCGACGATGAGCGGGAACGGCGACTGGCACAGCGCGTTCCATTCGGACGCCGGCATCGCAGGCTTGCCGCTGTCATCGAAGTTTTTGGTGAAATCGCCGATCTGCTTGAGGACGGCATCGGTCTTGGCCTTCGCGTCCGAGGCTGCCGTCACCAGTTCCGCCGTCACATCCGGCGCCGCCAGCAACTCCGCCATGCCCGCCCAGCCGGAGGCGATGGTGCCGTCCCATTGCGCCAGCGATCGCTTCTGCGCATCGTCGAGCGGCTTGCTGCTGTTGACGTTCGAACGCAGCATCGAACAATGGATGCCATAACGGTCGCGCACCTGCCAGGCGAAGCGGCGGACCTGGATCATACGGGCGATGTAGGGATCGTTCATCCAGGCGCGATTCGACACAGCGGTCGAGGCGAGGTTCGCCGTTTCGATCACCTTGGTGACGGCATCGTACCAGGAATTGGTCCGCTCGATCTTGCGCTCGGCACGCGGACGCTTGGCTTCGTCGTAAAACAGCTGGAATTGCGGTGCGGCGTCGCCCCAGCGCTGCTTCAGGGTGCTGGCGAGTTCGTCGCGGCGGGCGAACTCGATGGTGGCGAGCGCGGCGCTGATGCCGTCATAGCCGCCCTGCTCGGCCCTCTCGGCTTCGGCGAGCTTTGCCCTGGGATCGTCCTCGCCGAGGATGGCGCTCTGGGCATCGCCGCGATTGTTGCGCAAGGACAGCACGCCGTGGAAAATTGCCTTGTCGGCAGCGGCAAGCCGCGCCGTCTCGAGACTGTCGCTGTAACGGCCGAAGGCCCCGACCATCTGGATCGCCGTCGAGGCGAGCGCGCCGGCCGCCAGCAAAGCCATCAACGTCAGGAGGAGCGAGCTTACCGATTTCTTAAACATGGACATGGGTCAGGAGGCCTGCGCTTCACGTGCGGCCACCTTGCACCCGACATGCCAACGTTTCGTTAAGGTTTTAGTCGAATGCCCGGAGTTCCCGAATTGCCGAGCGTCGGACAGGCGACGAATGTCACGCAAGCTTCGTAAAATCAGGCGGACGGCGCTCGGCAAATGCGGTGAACGCCTCGCGCGCTTCGGCGGTGCGCAAACGCTGTGCGAACTGTTCGCTTTCCGCATTCATCTGCGCGACCAGCGCCTCGCCGCTGCGCATCAGCTTCTTAGTGGCGGTAAGCGCGCCGGCGGGCTGACGGGCAAGACGCTGCGCGAGCGCGAGCGCCTCGGCATCGAGCTTGTCGAGCGGCACCACGCGGTTGGCGAGGCCCCATTCCAGCGCGGACCTGGCCGGCACGGTCTCGCCGAGTGCAAACATTTCATAGGCCCGGGCATGGCCGATGCGCGCCGGCATCAGGAGGCTGGAGGCGGCCTCAGGCACCAGCGCGAGGCTGACGAACGGCGTCGACAATTGCGCGTTGTCGGCGAGCACGACGAGATCGCAATGCAGCAGCATCGTGGTGCCGATGCCGACGGCGCGGCCCTGCACGGCGGCGACCAGCGGCGGGGTGCACCGCGCCAGCGACTGGATGAAGCGTATGACGTTCCGACTTCCATCCGACTTGCCGGAGGCGACCGCCGCGAACTCGCCGACATCGTTGCCGGCAGTGAACATATCGCCCTCGCCGCGGATCAGGATCACACGGGCGGAGGGATTGAACTCGGCGGATTCGATGCTGTCGGCGAGCTTGCCGTACATCGCATCCGTCAGCGCGTTCTTCTTGTCGGGGCGCGCCAAGGTGAGGGTGAGAATTCCGCCGTTGTTCTCGATCCGGACATGCTCGGTCATGACTCTCTCCTGTTAGTCCTCTGGGTCTCTCGTCGAATCTCTCGGAATTTATCCCGGATGCTCGTCAGCCAGCGCGCGACGATGTCGATCTCCGCGCTGGTAAATCCCTCCGTCAGCGCCGCGTTGATGCCGGCGGCGGAGGTCTTGGCCTGCATCAGCGCGGCCCGCCCCTTCGGCGTCAGCCATACGCGAAAGGCGCGGCCGTCCTCGGAATCGGCCCGCCGCTCCACCAGCTTGACCGCCGCCGTGCGATCGACCAGGCCGGAAATGCCGGCCGGCCCGAGATCGAGCGCCGCACCCGCCTCGCCCATCAGCACGCCGTCCTGCTTGCCGAGGATGAACAGCAGCCCCGCCTGCGCCGGCGTCACTTCGCTTCCGGGCTGCGCCGCCATCCAGCGCTGCAGCCGGCGTTGCGCGACGTTCAGCAGATAGATCAGCCGGTGATGCTTCGCTGCGGCAGATTTATTTCGCATGCGAAATAGATAGCCTGAGACGTCCAGCTTGTCGATCGCCAATTTTGAGCGGCCGTCGCACTTGACGGCTGCTTGCCTTTATGTTCTCTATTCGTTCTATTCAATCATAGATTGTCCGGAGATCTTCGTGATGAATAGTATGCGTGGCGAGAGCCAGCCGACCCAACTCGTAATTCATAACGACGACGATACGCCGGACCAGTTCGTGATGGATCTGCTCCGCCAGGTTTTCGGCAAATCGGAGCGTGAAGCGGCCGCGCTGATCACTCAAATCGAGCAAAAGGAAAAGGCGGTTTGCGGGCCTTACCCGCAATCCGTCGCTGAAGCCCTTTTTAAATCCGCACGACAATCCATCGGCTTGGCCGGCCACCGGCTGCACCTCACGCTCGAGGCGATCAAGACTTCTTGCGAACTCTGTGGCAAGTCTGAGGGACAAACGGACGTTAGGATCGGCGACCGCACGGTCTGGCTGTGCAGCGAATGCATCCGTGCGGCGGACGGGCCTTCGAGCGAACAAGAAGAAGATTTCGACTTTGCTTGCGACGTTCTCAACTGGCACTTCGACGGCGTTCCGCACAGCAAGCTCGTCACCACGATCCGCCAGTTTCCCGGCCACATGCGGGTCGATGTCCAGGCAGCGATCGACAGGCTGTTCGGCAAGGCTGTCCGGCTGCTCGGGCTGAACGAGGAGCAGCGCTATGAAACGCTGTCGATTTCGCGGCTCCTCAAGGAGGGGCGCTATGCGCTCGCGATTGCTCCGCTGCAATATTCCGACGTCGATATAGGCGAGAAGAGCCCGGTCAAGTGCCTGGATAACGGACTGTGGCTGTGCGAGCAGGATGCTCTTCGCTATGCGGTCCTGCTCTGCGCGCATCGCGAGTACAGCCGCGAGCCGCGAATTCGGATCGAGATCCTGGTGCCATCAGGTTCCGCAGGCGCGGCTTTGGTCCAGCAATGCTTCGGTGAGTTGGAGGAGGCCGTGCAGTCCGCGCGGACCTATCGCGGCAAGATCCTCTCGCTCGATGCCGATTCCGATTATCGCGGCCGATCGCGCGGCATCACCGTGCACCGCTTGCCGCCAGTCGCACGCGACGAGGTGATCTTGCCGGAGCAGACCCTGCGGCTGCTCGATCGCAACGTGCTGACTTTCGTCGGCACCCGCGATCAGTTGCGCCGGCTTGGCCAGTCGACGCGTAAAGGCATTTTGCTGTACGGCCCGCCCGGCACAGGCAAGACCCATACCATCCGCTATCTCGCGACCCATTTGCCCGGGCACACGACGCTGATCATCACCGCCGAGCAAATCGGCCTGCTCGGCGCCTATATGAGCCTCGCACGGTTGCTGCAGCCTTCGATGGTGGTGATCGAGGACGTCGATCTTATCGCCCGCGACCGCGACGACATGGGACCGTGCGAAGAATCCATGCTGAACAAGCTGCTCAACGAAATGGACGGGCTGAAGGAAGATGCGGACATCCTGTTCGTCCTGACCACCAACCGGCCGCAAGATCTCGAAGACGCCCTCGCCGGTCGTCCCGGTCGTATCGACCAAGCCATCGAAGTGCCGCTCCCGGACGAGGCCGGCCGCGGCAAGCTGGTCCGGCTCTACGGCAAGGGGCTGCCGATCGAGGACACCGTCGTCGCCGAGGCGGCGCGGCGCAGCGAAGGAACGAGTTGCGCCTTCATCAAGGAATTGATGCGGCGGCTGGCGCAGGCGAGCCTCGCGCCCGACGGCGGCAAGTCGGTTATTTCCGCAGATATCGACGAGGCGCTCGACGACATGCTGTTCTCCGGCGGCCGGCTCAATGCGCAACTGCTCGGCGGGGCGCAGGCTATGGCGGCCGGATGACACCCGCCACCACAGCGATCGGCCCGGGCTCACCTGTTACGGCGCGCAGGTAAAGCTCGCCGCCTCCGTCACTGGCCCTGACTTGTAATGCGGCCAGGCCGGCCAGCGGCACAGCGGCATTGCGCGCGTCACCGCGAATGATGGCGCCTCGACCTTCTGTTCCGCAACCTCCAAATCGCCGGGCGCCTTGCCGTTCTCGACCCAATCGACCAGCGCGCTCAGCATGTCGACATTGGCCGGCGCGCCGGAGCCGACATGATCGACCCCGGGTGCGGTGTACAGCCGGGCGAACTCTGCGGTCTCGGCCCTGCCGAGCTTGCGCTCGACGCTCTCGAAATAGCGGATGCCGGCATAGGGGCTCTGCGCGTAATCGGCCATATGCTCGAGCATGATCAGCCGGCCGCCACGGGCGCGAAACCGGCTGAGATCGGGGTCGGTCGAGTCCATCAGACTGGAGACCTCGAGCAGCCGCGCCTTATGCTCCTCCACCTTGTAGGTGGTGACGTCGAGCTTGGGATCGCGCGCGAACACATATTGGATGCCGCCAGCGCCGTAGATCCAGGCGATGCCGTTGCTGGGCACCGGCGGCTGCGCCGGCGGCGCAGTGCCGAGCCACCACGCGACCCAGCCGCCGGTCGGCCCGATCGCGGGCGTGTCCTCGCCCGAGACGCCCCAGCCCGGATAATCGTCGAGACCATTGGCCAGCGCGAACGGGAATGTGTAGGTGGCGTGCAGCGTGTTCACGGCCTTGATCTGCGCCTCGGTGAGACACTGATCACCGCTCTGGCCCGCCGCGCAACGTAGCGTCTCGACCTTGAATGCCGCCTTGCAGACGACGGGGTCCTGCACCACGGCGTCGTCGGAGCCGTCGGCCTTGTCGCAGGCCGCCCGCACGGCGTTCGCGACGAGCTTCACCTGCGCCGGATTGATCCAGCCTTCGCCCATGGTCACGAGGCCCGAGCGCGTGCCGGCGTGCTGCAAGCCGACCCAGTTGATGACAGGGACGCGGGCGAAGATGCCGTCGAAATTGTCCGGGTAGCGCTGGGCCATGGTCAGCCCTTCGCGGCCGCCTTCGGACGAGCCCATGAAATACATTTTTTCCGGCTTCTTGCCGTAGGCGCGCTGCATCAGCGCAACGGCGGCGTCGCGCACTTTCTTGTAGGCCCGATGCGCGAAATTCTCGAAGGCCTCGTCATTGAGCGCGAACAGCTGTGGCGGCTCGCCGGGCCTGGACTCATGGCCGGAATCGGTGCCGTAGGTCACGAAGCCGCGGGCGAGCGGCGACGGCTTGTCGAAGGGATAGGCCGGCGGCAGTGCAAGTCCCGTGATCAGCACGCCATTGAAGCCGCCGCCGCCATATTGCAGCGAGCGTCCGTTCCATTCGACCGGAAGGTTGACCTGGAATTTGATCGGCGGCGCCTTGGGATCAACGGGATCGATATGACCGAGCACCTTGCAGAAGGCGGGATTGGCCGGCGTGATGCGCCCCGACGGCGTCGGTCCGCGCTCGGCGACGGCCAGTTGCGATGGCGCCAGCAATGTTGCGGAATCGATCTTCGCCGCGTCGCCGCCGCCGACGAGACCTTTGCAAACGGTGTCCGCGTCCTCTGCCAGCGTCGCCGCCGACCCGGCGCTCGCGCTCAGCGCAGCCGCACCGACAAGCCACGCACACAGTCTCACGACCTTGCGCACCATCGTTTCCTCCTGCTTTGTCTGGTCTCGTTCGTTCCGACTGGAGGCCGCATTCAAGGCGACCTCCGGCTGGCGGCGTAGGCAGCGCAGCGCGCTTAATGCTCGAACACCAGCCGCGCGCCGACCGTGCCCTCGAGGCTGCGGATTTGCGCGAGCAGCGCGCCTGAATCCTGGCCGCCGAGATCGGCGTCGAGCACGACATAGCCGAGGTCGCCGGCGGTCTCCAGGTATTGCGCGGCGATATTGATGTCGCGCTGGAGGAACACCTCGTTCAGACGCCGCAGCATGCCCGGCACGTTGCGATGGACATGGCTGAAGCGCGCGCCGGCGGGACGCAGATGCAGCTGCACCTCCGGGAAATTCACCGCGCCCATGGTCGAGCCGGTGATGAAATAGTCGACCAGCTTGCGCGCGACCTCGCCGCCGATGCGCTCCTGCGCCTCCTCGGTCGAACCGCCGATATGCGGGGTGAGGATGACGTTCTCGAGACCCTGCACCGGGCTCTTGAAGCGATCGGCGTTCGAGGACGGCTCGACCGGAAACACATCGATCGCGGCGCCGGCGAGATGGCCGTCACGCAAAGCGCGCGCGAGCGCGTCGAGATCGACCACGGTACCGCGGCTGTTGTTGATCAGGAACGAGCCCGGCTTCATCGCCCGCAATTCCTTCTCACCGATCATGCCTGATGTTTCCGGCGTCTCCGGCACGTGCAGGCTGACGACATCACTCTCCGCCAGCAGCTCCTCGAGCTTCTCGACCGGCTCGGTGTTGCCGTGGCGCAGCTTGTCGGTGCGGTCGTAGTAGATTACGCGCATGCCCATGGCTTCGGCCAGGGTCGAGAGTTGCGAGCCGATATTGCCGTAGCCGATGATGCCGAGGGTGCGGCCGCGTACCTCGCGACTACCGGTCGCCGATTTGTCCCAGCCGCCCTCATGCGCCGACACCGAGCGCGGGAAGATGCGCCGCAGCAGCATCACGATCTCGCCGATCACGAGCTCGGCGACGCTGCGGGTGTTGGAGAACGGTGCGTTGAACACGGGAATACCGCGCTTGCGCGCCGCCAGGAGATCGACCTGGTTGGTGCCGACGCTGAAGCAGCCGACCGCGAGCAGCCCATCTGCGGCGGCGAGCACGTCATCGGTGATCTGGGTGCGCGAGCGGATGCCGAGCAGCGACACGCCCTTGAGCGCCTGCCGCAGGTTGTCGCCATCAAGCGCCTTGGTCAGCCGCTCGACATTGGTGAAGCCGGCGCTCCTGAACAGGTCGACCGCGCTGTCGTTGACGCCTTCGAGCAGCAGCGCCTTCGCGTTCCGCTCGGGGCTTTGGCCTGGGGCTGGCATGGAATCTCCGTAAGTCACAGCTTTGCCGCAGCTCATAGACCGCGGACGAGACGCAGCACAATAGGGTTTGGATACGGGGAGAAGATGGCGGGGTGGCAGATGTGCTGGTGTACCAGACCCGTCAGATCACATAGAACCCGTGCGTGCCGTCAAGGCGCAGCTGCTCGACGAGGCCATATTCCCAGTCGAGATAGGCCTGCATCGCGGCTTGCGCGACGTCGGTGCCCTCATACGGCCGGCGGTAGCGGTGGGCCGGATCGGGTTTGGGCAGCACGCGCGGCGGGCCAATCTCGAGCGCGCCGTCATAGCCGCCGTCGAGCACATAGACCTCCCAACCCATCTGCGCGAGCCAGGATGCCGTCATGTCGGCGCGCACGCCCTTGTCATCAGTGAGGACGATGCGCGCGCCGCGCACCGGTGCGGCCATGTCGGTCTCCTGGACCAGCTGGCCGCCGGGATAGTGGCGGAAGCCCGGCAGATGACCGGCCTCGTATTCCTCGGCGTCGCGTACGTCGAAGCGGTAGAGCGTACGATCCGTCTGCGCGACCAGCGCAGCCATCTCGTTCGCGCCAACATGCCGAACGCCGGCGCGATAGGCGACGTCGCGCGCATTGGCCGGACCGCCCTCGAACGGCCCGATCGCGCCACGCTTGTCGGCGCCGTGGTTGAGCGTGTGCCGCGCCAGTGTCCATCCGATCGTTCCGTTGCGCAGCGCCCGCACCTTGTTGGGCAGGCCCGCATTGATCAGCGACTGGGTGCCGATGATCGAGCGGGTGCGGCCGGCGCAATTGACGATGATGGTGGTCTCCGGATCCGGTGCGGCCTGCCCCGCTCGCAGCACCAGCTCCGCGCCGGGCACGCTGACCGAACCCGGAATGTTCATGGTCGCATATTCGTCGAAGCGGCGGACGTCGAGGATGGCGATGTTGGCCTTGTCGGCGATGAGCTTGGCGACCTCATCTGCACTGAGAGACGGCGTGTGCCGGCGGGCCTCGACCAGCTCGCCAAACGCCTTGGCGTAGGAATTGACGTCCTCGAACATTTGATAGCCCGCCGCGCGCCACGCCTTCAGCCCGCCATCGAGCGCACTGACATTGGTATAGCCGAGCCCGGCAAGACGTTCGGCGCCGGTTGCAACAAGTCCCTCACCGTCATCATAGAGCACGATCTGCACATTCTTGCGCGGCAGCCTGACCTCGGCTTCGACCTCAATCCGATCGGCGGCCATGTTGGCGGCGAACAGCGGATGCCCGGTGGCGAAGCCGGCCTCATGCCTGAGGTCGAGCAGCGCGATCTCTTCGCGCAGCAGCAACGCGCGGCGGATATCGGCGGGAGTGACTGTCGGGATCTTCATGGCACGACCTTGAGAATACGGCCAAGAGCTTTTGAACGATTGCGAGAGTGTTGGCTAGCTTTATCGAGAATCGAAGACGAGGCGACAGTCGATCATGACTCGATCGAGGACGAGCTATGTTCTGGCCGTGTTGCGCAGACGCAAGCTCACCCAGCTGGCTTTGCGCTAGTCGCATTCCAACGTGGCGACGACCTGGGAAAAATCGAGTCGGGCAAGAGCATCCCGGTCGATCCAGAAATGAAGCACGCATCCGATATCGGAGTGCCAATCAAGAAACGCAAGCTCACCTTGGATTTGGAGTAACAATATGTCCTCCAAATGCTCTTCGGTCGCATCTTGCGGGCCGCTACCATATCCGAGCATCTGATGAAGCGCCGTGTCGAAATGGCGACGTTTTCCATCTTCCGCCGTCGGCGTTTTCCAACGATTTTGTCGCTCGAGATTCGCAACGTAGCTGAGAGGGGCGTCATCGCATGCATCAGCATCGTGCGCCGCCATGCAACGGATCGTGTGGTTGATGGCATCGCCCAAATCCGCCGCGAGAGCGCTCGTATACGTGCGTACTCGCCCGTCCATCTTCTTATAGGTCTGAACGGTGTCGAGCCACCATGACCTGAAGGCCATCTTTGTGTCTGGATCGACGTCATCCATTGGGGTCAATGCTCGGCAACGCTCGAGCCATCCGATGGCACGTGCATGAAGGCGGTTCAGTTCCACGATTGCTTCGTCGGCAAGCGGCTCGCCGTAATACCCAAGCTTCAAATCGCGCAGGACGTGCGACAAGACCGACCGAACCACATAATTGATCAGGAGCCAATTGAAGGGCCAATCCTCATCTTTCTCATACTCAGCCGCCGTCCGGAACTGAAGCAGATCACTTTCCTTCGGCTCACCCGGACCCAATGCCTTGCATAATTCTTCGATCATGAGTTCACCTCCCACATCATCCTCGCGGAAGTAGAAGTCGCGGATCAGCTGGAACGAAAGCGGGTACTTGAATTCGACCTTGGAATGAAAGTCGAGGGCCGGATCGAGCCACCTGACCTGGGCGTCACCGTCAGAGCCTGCCAGCGGCATAAGATTTGGCGGTGGCGCGCGGTCGGGATACGCACTGCCGTCGGTAGGGCTATAGAGAACGCGGCAAGGTGGACGCCCTTCGCCAACGAACACCGAACTGCAGAAGAAATAGAGCGTACCTCGCTTCGGAAGCGGCGACCAGCCGGAGCCAGGCACTTCGGCCAAGTCGATCTGCGCAACGAAGGTGATCGCCACTGTCTCTGGCGTTACATTCGCCGTGACTTCCGCCGTAGGCCACTCGAACTGCGGTGGGAGCTTGGGAAGTCCGCCGAAAAAACTCCGCGCTGGATGGGCAAGCGGCACAGGCAGATCGCTGCGTCTGATAAGCACTGCAGGCACCGCTGTCTCTTCAAGCTCGTCACGTTCCGATCGTCCCATTTAGCCCCTCTACGACTTAGGCGTGCATCGATCGGATCGAACCATTTTGCTAAATCTCCGACAAGCGTTTCTTGTCGGTCGCATGGCATACGTTGCATTGTGATCACTATTTGGGACCGTCCAGTAAGGGCTAAGCCGTCGGCCGGGCTTCGCGATCACTCGCCCGGAACGAGCCGCCCGAGTGGTGGCGGCGCCGGCTGCCGCAGCTTGCGGCGCGAGAGGTAGAGCAGGATGCCGGTGACCGAAAACAGCGGCATCAGCGCTGCGGCGATCATGAAGACGAGCTTGCCGGGCCGACCCAAAATGGCGCCGTGATGGATGTCGAGCAGGTTGGCGATGATCTTCTCACCGAACGTCTTGTCGGCATAGCGCTCCGCGGCGACCACCTGACCGGTGACCGCATCGACGCGAAATTCGTCGCGCGTGGTATCGAGCGTCGAATCCTTCGGCCACGACCGAATCCGGATCATTGTCCCGGGGCCGGCAGGCAGCGTCAGCAGCGCTTTGGAGAAGCGCCCGCCCTCCTCGCGTCGGAGCGTCGTCCATGCCTGGTCGAATCCGATCGGCTGGGCCGGCTCGGAATTGGCGGCACTACGCGATGCTATTGCAGACATCCTGGGCTGCATCTTCGCAGCAGTGACCTCCGGGCGCGAGAGCAGCCAGACGACACCGTCCTTGTACCAGTCGAACGAGTACCAGAGGCCGGTCAGTGTCATCACGAGGTAGATCGGAACAATCCATGTGCCGATCACCGCATGCAGCGACCGATGCAGCCCGCGGCCGCCGAGCGTCAGATTCGGCTTCAGCCACATCTTCACGCTCGTGGCGCGACGTGGCCAGCGCAGCACGACGCCGGAGACCAGCATGACGATGAGACCGAGTGCGGCCACGCCGGTGATCTGACGGCCCCAGCCCTTGGCATCGCCGGGAATGAGCAGCCAGCGATGCAGCCTGCGGACGGTTGCAAAAAACTCTTCGCCGCGTGGCGAGCCCAGCACGCGCGCGTCATAGGGGTCGACATAGAGCGAGGCCGCCCGCCCGCCCTGCTCATCTCGGCCGAAGCGGACACGCACGGCCGCCGTCGGATCACTCGACAGCGTGACGGCCGAGACCTTGCCGATGTCCTGCACCGCCTTCAGCCGCGCGATCAACTCGTCCGGCAGCAGCGCCGGCACCTCGCGCGGCGCGACCTGCATGAACCCGGCGTTGAGATGACCGACGATCTCGTCCTCGAAGCTCATGATCGCGCCGGTCAGTGCGATCAGGGCAAGCAGCAGCGCAAGCACAAGGCCCGCGATGGAATGGACCTGGAGCAGGGCGACCTTGATGGTATGCCCGAGCCGCGCCGCCATCGCTAGAACTTCACCGTCGCCGCCAGCGAGAAGCGCCGCGCATCACCGATCGCGACGTTCAAGGCGCTGCCGGTGGTGGACGTATAGTAGACCTTGTCGAACAGGTTCTTGACGTTGAACTGATACGTCACCGGCAGATTGTCGATCTTCGTTTCGTAGGTCGCAAAGATGTCAGCGACGGTGTAGGCCGGCATGAAGAACGTATTGGCGGAATCGCCGGGACGGTCGCCGACATAGTGGGCGCCGCCGCCGAGCCGCAGACGTCCGGGCAGCCGATCGCCGAAATCATAGACCAGATAGAGAGAGGCCGTGTTCATCGCGGCGTTCAGCAGCTTGGCGTTGCCGACGAGGGGATCGTTGATCAGGCGCGCGTCGGTATAGCCATAGCTACCGATCATGCTCCATTCATCGGTCAGCCTGCCAGTGACATCCAGTTCGACACCGCGCGACCGCGCGGCGCCTGAGGTGCGCGCCGCCTTATTGCCACCGCCGATGTCATCTATTACCAGCACGTTCTTCTTCTGGATATCGTAGACGGCCAAGGTGCCCGACAGACGCGTGTTGACGTCGAACTTCAGGCCGGTCTCCCACTGTGTTCCCTCTTCGGGCGCGATGGTGGAGTCGACGACGAAGCCGGCCGGAGCGCCGGAGAACGCCGCAATGGTCGAGGTCGGCTTCAGCGACTGCGTATAGCTCACGTAATACGACAGCTGATCGTTCAGCTTGAAGATGACACCGCCCAGCGGCAGCACCTTGTCGCCCGCCAGATTGGTGTTCGTGATGAACTTCGGCCGGCCTTTTCCGGCGAGTTGCTCGTACTCCATCCAGCGCACGCCGCCGACCACGGACAGCCAGTTGGTCACATGGAACGTGTCCTGGGCGAAGAAGCCACGCGTGCCGAGCTTGTCGGTCTGCTCGCTGTCGACCGCCGAAACCGTCGTGCCCGGTGTGATGAGTCCGTACACAGGGTTGTAGAAATTGAAGCTTGGGGTCGCCTGGCGGATCAGGTCGTGGCGATCGATCGTGCGGTACAACGCTTCGCCGCCGAACAGGATCTCGTTGCGGAAGCCGCCCACCCAAACGTCACCCTGCAAGTAAGAGGTGCCGTAACTGGCGTTGCTCAGCGAGTTGCGGGTGCCGTCGTTGCTGCGGGTCTCGACGCCGGTGGTGGCATTGACGTTTGTAATGCGCAGCTGATTGGCGCTGAAGGTCTCGGTGTTGTAGCTGTAGGCCGCCGTGACCTTCCAATTGTCGTCGAGCTTCTGCTCGACCGAGGCCTGCACCAGGTCGGAGGTGCCCCACATGTTGTTGAAGGGCTCGTCGAGCCGACGCGTCTTCGGGATCGCCAGCGGTGCGCCCTTGACGAAGGCCGTGCCGCGATCGAACGGATAAATGAACTCGCGGTGCTCATAGGTGAGCTGGACGGTCGTGTCCTGGCCGTACCAAGCCAGCGACGGATTCACCAGCATCTCGCGGTGGCGACCGAAATTACGCCAATAATCCTCGCTGACGCCATAGCCGACAAAGCGATAGGCTAGGCCCTGGTCTCCGATTGGACCGGTGACGTCGAGCGTGCCGTCAGCGCCGCTGCGGTTGTTCGCATAGGTCGAACCGAGCAGCGTCACCGAACCGTGCTGGTAGAGCTCCGGGCGCTTGCTGATGGTGTTGATGATACCGCCGGGGTCCATGATGCCGTAGAGCAGCGAAGCCGGCCCCTTCAGCACCTCTACACTCTCGACCGCGGGATTGAGGCTGCGCCCCTGCACCAGCGGCATGCCGTTGCGCATGATCGAGCCGTCACGGTTGTCGCCAAAGCCGCGGCGGATCACTGCATCCTGAGTGCCCGCAAGCGTATTGGTTTGAGTGATACCCGAGATATTGGCGAGCGCATCGTCGATGTTGCGCGGGAGTTGATCCTTCAACACCTGCGCGGGCACGACGTTGACGGACTGCGAGGTGTCGAGCGGCGAAGCCCCGCTGCGCAGCGTGGTTGCGCTCGGCATCGCGCGATAGCCGAGTTTTGCAGGCTGTTGCGCGGCGGCTTCCGCCGCGGCGCGCTCCGAGAGCGTCGGCGCTGCGGGCGCGGGATTGCGATTGGGCTGGCGGCGCGCCGCCGTTTGCGTACGGCGTGGAGACTGCTCCGATGCCCGCGCCGGCTTCGGCCGCTGCACTGGCGCTTCCACCGTCACCGGCGGTAGCGCCGACTGCGCCTGCGCGCTCGCCGTGCTGGAGGGAGCTTCGGCGAGCAGCACGGCTGCACCGACGAGAAGACCTGCACGGCTCTTGCCGGCACGACGACGATGGCCGCTGACGCGCTGGCCATCCACGAGAGCACGCACTTTCATTCCACTTCAAGTCAAGAACGTTGAAGTGCGGGCCTGTAACAGTCAGCGGGATCGAAGAGAACCGTAGCCGGCCTTGAATCGCTCTAGTGTTGAATCGTTCTAAGCGCAAAGCAGCGCCGAACGTCAATCACCGATTGATCTCGCAGGAAGTGCGACACGCGCTGCGCGAATTCGCGACAGGTTGTCGCGGCTTCATGCAGATCTCACACGATGGCGGGAGCGATCAACTCGTCGAGCTTCCGCTTGAACGCGGTGCCGTCGGACAGCGCGCGAAGCGGCGGACGCACGCGCAGCCAGGCTGCGTCGCCGGTCTGTGCCGCGAGGATCGCCTTCAGCGTTGCGAGGAACGATGGCGTCTTCACGACGACGTCGATCGCAGCTTGCATGCGCACCTCGACGTCCTTGCCGTCGACCATGCCCTTGACCAGCTCGGGCACGATATTGGCCATGCCGCAGATGGTGCCAGCGCCGCCGGCGGCGATTGCGCGGACGATGTCGGCCTCATTGCCGACGGTGATGGCTAATTCGGGAGCAGCGGCACGGAACGCCTGGAACTGCTTGAAGTCGCCGCTGGAGTCTTTCAGGCCCGCGACCAGCTTGCCATAGCGCTTGCGCAAATTCGCGGCGACCGTCGTCGGGACCGCGACGCCGGAGACCTGTGGGATGTGATAGAGCGAGGCGCGCAGGCGATCATCGGCGACGCCGTCGATGATCGCGGCGAATGCGTCCTCGACGCCCTCAGGCGTGACGCTGCGATCGAAATAGGGCGGCAACAGCAGAACGTGGCGCAGGCCGAGGCCGAGCACGGCGCGCGTCAGTGCGATGCTGTCGCTGATCGCGGGAAAGCCGCCGCCGATGCCGATGCGTTCCGCAGCAATGCCGGCCTTGAGCATGGCTTCGACGGCTGCGACGCGTTCGCTGACATTGAACGAGGTGCCCTCGCCGGTGGTACCGAACAGCACGATGCCATCGACGCCCTTGCCGAAGAGCTGCCTGGCATGAGCCGCGAGCCGGGCGGAGTCGACATGACCGTCTGCTGCCAGCGGCGTCGCCGATGCCACCCAGAACCCGCGAATTGCCTCTGCCATGTCACCACCCATCAGTTCTCTCTCCGGACCAAGCCCCTGATCTCCAACGATCATGAGGGACTTCCGGGCCTCGTTCTGCTTTACTTTCGCTCTTGTACCTTACATACAAGATGGACACAATCCTTTCCACCGTCACGGCGCGCATGAGGCGCAGCTGAATTTGGAGGAGGTCTGCATGAACATGGTGACCCCCATCGAACATCCCGGCCAATTGCTCGGCGCGCTGCGCGACAAACTTGGCGCAGCGGCGGTGCTGACCGGTACCGACGTGCCCGCGCGCAATTGCAACGACTGGAGCGCGAGCCTGCCGCAGACGCCGCTGGCGGTGATCCGCCCGCTCGATGCGCAGGGCGTTGCCGACGCGATTGCAACCTGCCGGCAGGCGCGCCTGCCCTTCGTGCCGCAGGGCGGATTGACCGGACTGTGCCGCGGTGCCTCGCCGGAGGCCGGCTGGGTCGCGATCTCGCTGGAGCGCATGAGCGGCATCGAGGAGATCGATCGTGCCTCGATGACGATGACGGTGAAATCAGGCACGCCGCTGGAGACGATCCAGAAGGCGGCGGACGAGGCCGGCCTGTTCTTTCCGCTCGATCTCGGCTCGCGCGGCTCCTGCGCGATCGGCGGCAACCTCTCGACCAATGCCGGCGGCAACCGCGTGATCCGCTACGGCATGACGCGCGAGCTGGTGCTCGGCTTGGAGGCGGTTCTGCCCGACGGCACCATCATCACCAGCCTCAACAAGCTGATGAAGAACAATGCCGGCTATGACCTCAAGCATCTCTTCATCGGCTCGGAAGGCACGCTCGGCATCATCACCCGCGTGGTGCTAAGACTGTTTCCGAAGCCGCGCTCGACCATGGCTGCGCTCTGCGCGCTGAAGGACTATGCCGCGGTGATCGATCTGCTCGGCGCCGCGCGCAGCGGGCTCGGCCCGCTGCTGTCAGCCTTCGAGGTGATGTGGCCGGACTATTGGGACGTCATCACGGCGCGCGCCGGCGTGAGGCCGCCGGTCGCCGCTGACCACGGTCTCTATGTGCTGGTGGAAGCGCAGGGCACCGACGAGAGCCTCGATGCGCCACGCTTCCAGGCCTGGCTCGAAGAGCTGATGGAGCGCGGGCTGCTGGCGGACGCCGCCGTGGCGCAATCGCTGGCGCAGACGCAAGGCTTCTGGCGCGTGCGCGACATCTGCGCCGAATTCGGCCAGGTGCTGGGTCCGCACATCTCCTACGACATCGGCCTTGCGGTCGCGCGGATGGACGAGTTTGCCACGCGCTGCAAGGCAGCCCTGGCCTCCGCCATCAAGGGCTGCGAGAGCGTCTATTACGGCCATATCGGCGACGGCAATCTGCATCTGGTTTCCTGGGTCACCGGCCTCACCGTCGCGCAGCAGCCGAAGGACGCGATGGACGCGGTCATCTACGGCCTCGTCCGCGAGATGGGCGGCAGCGTCTCCGCCGAGCACGGCATCGGCACGCTGAAGAAGCAATGGCTGGGCCACGCCCGGAGCGAGGCCGAGATCGCGCTGATGCGGACGCTGAAGGCGGCGCTTGATCCCGATCATTTGCTCAATCCCGGCAAGGTGATCTGAGCGCCTTATGCGATCGCTCAAGCTCGATACGCCGAAATCGCTGTCGCAGCGCGTGATGCAGCGGCTGCGGCAGGCCATCATCGACGGCGAGTTCGCGCTGGGAGCTGCCATCTCCGAGGAGATGGTGGCGAACGCCTTCGGCGTCAGCCGCACGCCGGTGCGGGAAGCGATGGGCCAGCTGCAGGCGCAGGGGCTCGTCGTGATCCGGCCGCAGGTCGGCAGTTTTGTCTTCACTCCGAGCGCGGACGACATCACAGCGCTCTGCGCCTTCCGCATCGCGCTCGAGCCCAAGGCGGCCGAGTTCGCCTTTCGCCATGATCGCGACGGCGCGCTCGGGACGATGAGTGAGGCGATCGCGGCGATGGAGCCAGCGGTTGCGGCAAAGGACAACATCGCCTATGGCCGCGCCGACGCCGCCTTCCACGAGGGACTGTTCGCCCATTGCGGCAACCGCTATCTCGCCGAGTCCTACCAGCTCGTCGCGGGCCGCGTCGCCGCGCTGCGCACCAATCTGACCTCGCCGATCGACGTGCGCACCCGCTCGTCCTTCGACGAGCATCGCAGGCTGCTCGACCTGTTCGCGCGCGGCGAGTTCGCCGCGTTCGAAGCGCTGATGACGACGCACATCACCAATTCGGGTACGGTCTATGCCAGAGCGCTGAAGGTGGGTTGAGCGCCTCAGGTCGTTTGAGCATGATCTTTCCGGAAGACCGCTTCACAGTTTCCGGATCATGCTCTAACGCGCGTCCTTCGATCCCGGGCGGTCCAGAAAATCCAGCGCCGTGTTGATCTGCTCAAGCTGGTGCTCGATCCTGTCGCGGTCCTCGACGACTTGCGCCTTCTCGAGTTCCTCCACGAGCTTTTGCTTCCGTGCCAGCAAGTTCTCTATGACCGTACTCACAAGTCCCCCATCGCCCCCAAAAAGCGAGCATCGGGGGCAAAAATCCGGCCTCGGGCTTGGCGCGGGGATTGTCGAGGCGCGCGCAAGCGGGGCTCGCGCGGGTGCCCAGCTCACAATGTTCGCGGAGGCTGTTGGTTCCTGACGCGCAGGCTCGGACTGCCACCCCGGAACCCTGATCTTTCAAGCGCCCGGCGGTTGTATTCGCCGGCCCGGAGTCCTATGCGTAGGCGCCATGGACATCCAGATCGTCGCCGCCGAAAAGCCCCTGATGGCCGAGGCGCGCCCGCGCAAGCCGGCGCCGTTCCTTCCCATGAGCCGTGCCGAGATGGATGCGCTCGGCTGGGACGCCTGTGACATCGTGCTGGTGACCGGGGATGCCTATGTCGACCATCCGAGCTTTGGCATGGCGATCATCGGCCGGCTGCTGGAGGCGCAGGGTTTTCGCGTCGGCATCATCGCGCAGCCGGACTGGCATTCGGCCGAGCCGTTCAAGGCGCTCGGCAAGCCAAAAGTGTTCTTCGGCGTCACCGGCGGCAACATGGATTCCATGGTGAACCGCTACACCGCGGACCGGCGCATCCGTAGCGACGACGCCTACACGGCCGGCGGCGAAGGCGGCAAGCGGCCCGACCGCTGCACCATCGTCTACGCCCAGCGCTGCCGCGAGGCGTTCAAGGACACCCCGATCGTGCTCGGCGGCATCGAGGCTTCGCTGCGCCGGATCGCGCATTACGATTACTGGTCCGACAAGGTGCGCCGCTCGGTGCTGGCCGACGCCAAGGCGGACTTGCTGCTCTACGGCAATGCCGAGCGCGCCGTCGTCGAAGTCGCGCAGCGTCTCGCCGCCGGCGAAGCGCCGCGCGCGCTCGACGACATCAGGGGCGTGGCGCTGTTCCGCAAGGTGCCTGCGGACTACACCGAGCTGCACGCCGACGATCTCGAGTCCGCCGACGAAGGCGCAACGCGCCAGAAGGGCTTGACCGTGATCCGGCTGCCGGCGCTGGAGCAGGTCGAGCAGGACAAGGAAGCCTACGCCCGCGCCTCGCGCGTGCTGCACCGGGAGAGCAATCCCGGCAATGCGCGGCCGCTGGTGCAGCGGCACGGCGACCGCGACCTCTGGCTCAACCCGCCGCCGATCCCGCTGACCAGCGAGGAGATGGACGCGGTCTACGATCTGCCCTACGCGCGCGCGCCGCATCCCTCCTATGGCGATGCGAAGATTCCCGCGTGGGACATGATCAAGTTCTCGGTGACGATCATGCGCGGCTGCTTCGGCGGCTGCACCTTCTGCTCGATTACCGAGCATGAGGGCCGCATCATCCAGAATCGCTCGGAAGGCTCGATCCTGCGCGAGATCGAAAAAATTCGCGACAAGACGCCGGGCTTCACCGGCGTGATCTCCGACATCGGCGGCCCGACCGCGAACATGTACCGGATGGCGTGCAAGGACCCGAAGGTCGAGGCCGCATGCCGGCGGCCGTCCTGCGTGTTCCCGGAGATCTGCCCGAACCTCAACACCTCGCATGACGATCTGATCCGGCTCTATCGCAAGGTGCGCGAGACCAAGGGCATCAAGAAGGTGATGGTCGCCTCCGGCGTGCGCTACGACCTGGCGGTCGAGAGCCCCGAATACATCAAGGAGCTCGTCACCCATCACGTCGGCGGATATCTGAAGATCGCGCCGGAGCATACCGAGCGCGGCCCGCTCGACAAGATGATGAAGCCGGGCATCGGCGCTTATGACAAGTTCAAGCGGATGTTCGATGCGGCGGCCGAGCAGGCCGGCAAGAAATATTACCTGATCCCGTACTTCATCGCGGCGCATCCCGGAACGACCGACGAGGACATGATGAACCTCGCGCTGTGGCTGAAGAAGAACCGCTACCGCGCCGATCAGGTGCAGACCTTCCTGCCCTCACCGATGGCGACCGCAACCGCGATGTACCACACCGGCGTCAATCCCTTGCGCGGCGTGCGCCGCGGCGGCAGCGACAAGGTCGAGGCGATCAAGGGCCTGCGCCAGCGCCGCCTGCACAAGGCGTTCCTGCGCTACCACGACCCCGACAATTGGCCGGTGCTGCGCGAGGCATTGATCCAGATGGGCCGCCGCGATCTGATCGGCTCACAGCCCCACCAGCTCGTCCCCGCATATCAGCCGCCCGGCACCGGCAAGGCCGCCGGCACCAAGCGTCCCATCCGCCCCGGCGGCAAGACGCAGCGGTTCACGACCAAGGGCGTGCGGGTGATGAAGTAGCGGGCGGGAGCCCTTTGCCTTGGTGCTCTCAAACAAAAATCGAAAACAACCCCATGCACAGTAGCCGGGGACAGCAAAATCAACGACTTGAAGCGTGACGAGATTGCGATGAAGCGTCATCGCGCTTTCGCTTGTTGTCTGGCGGAGTGCCCCCTTCGGAAAGTCATTGCGCGCCTTTCCGGTTTTACGAATCGGTTGACCCGTCGGGCAAAACAGGCGCATGATGGCATCATCGGCGCTGCGGGATCGGCGAGCCCCGCGCTACTCTGTATCGATATCTTCGAGCTTCACACCGCGTCCCGCACGCAGGCTGTTCCGCGCCTGTTCGACGCGCTGCAGGAAACGGGGATCGTGCTCCAAACGGTACTCGAACCAGTCGTCCTCCGATTCGAACCCAATCAGCACGCCAGCCGGCTTGCCATGACGCGTGATGACGATCTCCTGCGTTTCCGCTTCACGGAGATAGCGGGACAGATCATCCTTGATCGCTGAGAGCGGGACTTCTTTCACTCCGGACTTCCGAATTGTGCGAGCCATGACTCGGCCTCCGATTTGGCAACGATCGCCAGAATTTCGACGGTCGCGCCGGAAACATCGTAGAATACCTGGACGTCGTCCACACGGTTGACTTCGGTATCGTCATGTAACATACAAAGTTACATGAAACGAGACAGCCGCCTGTCGGGCGTGCTCCACGTGCTCCTGCACATGGCGCAGCAGCCCGGGCCCTTCACATCCGAGACTCTGGCGAAAGCCATGGACACCAATCCGGTGGTGATCCGCCGCATCATGGCGGGGCTGCGGGACCTCGGCTATGTCCGCTCCGAGAAGGGGCATGGCGGCGGCTGGTCGCTGGCTTGCGATCTTTCGAGAGTGACACTGCGCGACGTCTACGCCGCGCTCGGCAGTCCCTCGCTTCTCGCGATGGGCAATCGGACGGAGGCGCCCGGCTGCCTTGTCGAGCAGGCCGTCAATGCCGCGCTCGATCAGGCTTTTGGCGATGCCGAGACGCTGCTGCTGTCGCGCTTTGGCGAGGTGACGCTGGCGATGCTGAGCGACGATCTGCGCAAGCGCCTCGGGTCGCGGAAGCATCAGGGCATGAGCGCGCATCCGTGATCAATCCAACAGGGCCACATCGTGACCGACATTCAAACCGCGTTCTCCGATCCGAAGATGGTGGCGAACTATACGGAAGGACCGCCGCGGTTCGTTCCCGGCTACAATTCCATGCTGTCCATGGCGGCGATCCTTCTGGCCGAGCGCGCAGCCGAAGATGCCAGAGTGCTCGTTCTCGGCGCCGGCGGCGGCCTGGAATTGAAGGCATTTGCGCAGGCGCAGCCGCGCTGGACGTTTGACGGCGTGGACCCCTCCGCAGCGATGCTCGACCTCGCCGGGCAGACGCTGGGCCCGCTGGCGTCGCGCGCGCATCTGCATCAAGGCTATATCGACGATGCGCCGGAGGGGCCGTTCGACGGGGCCACCTGCCTGTTGACCCTGCACTTCGTGAGCGCCGAAGAACGGCGGCGAACAGCCTTCGAAATCCGCCGCCGCCTCAAGCCGGGCGCGCCGTTCGTGGCGGCCCATTTCAGTATCCCTGGCGGCGGCGACGAGCAGCCGCTTTGGTTCTCGCGTTATTCCGCGTTCCTGGCCGCATCCGGTGTCGAGCCAGACAAGGCGGCCGCCGCCCGCACCGCGATCAGGCAATTGAGCATTCTGCCGCCGGAGCAGGATGAGGCGATCCTGCGCGACGCTGGCTTCTCCGCCCCAACTCTGTTCTACACCGGCTTCACCTTCCGCGGCTGGGTCGCGTACGCGTGATACGACCCTGCCGCGCCAACACTGATAGACTGCCCGCATGAAAAAGATCGGATTCCTCTCCTTCGGACACTGGACACCCTCGCCGCAATCGCAGACTCGCTCGGCGGCGGATACGCTGCTGCAATCGATCGAGCTTGCGGTCGCGGCGGAACAGCTTGGCGCCGACGGCGCCTATTTCCGCGTGCATCATTTCGCGCGGCAGCTCGCTTCGCCCTTCCCGCTGCTTGCCGCGGTCGGCGCCAAGACGAGCAGGATCGAGATCGGCACGGCCGTGATCGACATGCGTTACGAGAACCCGCTCTACATGGTGGAGGACGCGGGCTCCGCCGATCTCATCGCCGGCGGACGGCTGCAGCTCGGCATCAGCCGCGGCTCGCCCGAGCAGGTGATCGATGGCTGGCGCTACTTCGGTTATCGCCCGGCCGAGGGCCAGAGCGATGCCGACATGGGCCGGCGCCACGCGGAAGTCTTTCTCGACCTGTTGCGCGGTGAAGGCTTTGCCGAGCCCAATCCGCAGCCGATGTTTCCGAACCCGCCGGGCCTCCTGCGCCTCGAGCCGCATGCGCAAGGCCTGCGCGAGCGGATCTGGTGGGGCGCCGGCTCGAACGCGACCGCTGTCTGGGCGGCCAAGCTCGGCATGAACTTGCAGAGCTCGACGCTGAAGAACGACGAGACCGGCGAGGCGTTTAACGTGCAGCAGGCCGCGCAGATCCGCGCCTATCGTGCGGCATGGAAAGAAGCCGGCCACATCCGCGATCCCCGCGTCTCCGTGAGCCGCAGCATCTTCGCGCTGATCGACGATCGCGACCGCGCCTATTTCGGCGGGGAGCGCGGCGGCGAAGACCAGATCGGCTTCATCGACCCGCGCACCCGCGCGATCTTCGGCCGAAGCTATGCGGCCGAGCCCGATGTGCTGATCGAGCAGCTCGGGCAGGACGAGGCGATCGCGGAGGCCGACACGCTGCTGCTGACGATTCCGAACCAGCTCGGGGTCGACTACTGCGCGCATGCGATCGAGGCGATCCTGACACACGTCGCGCCGGCGCTGGGGTGGCGGTGAGGCACTCCACCGGCTCACGTCAGGCCAGCTCCTGCTGGTCCTGATCTTCTCCAGCCACGCCCCCAAGCCGGGATGTCTCGTATGCCGGGCTTCCAGGCCTGCCAGTTCCTGCTGAAAGGCCGCCAGCGCAGCCCGTCACTTGCGCGGTGCCAGCTGCAGCTCCATCAAGGCGATCCTCTGGAGGTCAGCAACGTTACGTTCGCCCGCACCGGCCGTGCGCAGGATGGATTCGGCGAGCGCGTTGACATGCGAGGAATGCACAGGCTCCGGCAAGGTTGCGACCGCAGCTTGCAGGGCGGCGCTCATGAGCTCGATCACCTCAGGGGAAAATTCCGTGTTGGAAAGGTTCTTCATGTCGCGCGCCGCCCGCCTATGCGAGCCGCCGGCCCAACGCCGGGAAAAACTGGAAGTTCCTGCGATGGGCCCGTCGCCACGACTTGCCCCTGTTGACACGACCACCCCTGATGCAATTCTCCTGTCCGCGCGACAATCCAGCCGGACCCTTGAATTGCATGACGACCCTGGAAGCTGCATTGCGTGGAGGAGCGGTCGTCATCCTTCTTCTTCGCGCGACGGTCGCCGCTCGGAGCGCGCGGCGCGATGCCGTGAGCCGCTATGCCGCGCCGCTGGCAGCGGGGATTGCGGCCTATATCGTCGAATCGGCCCCCGGCTTCGGTACGCTGGATCTGCGCCTGCGCATTCCGGTCGCAATCGTCAGCGCCGGCGTGCCGGCCGCGTTCTGGATCGCCATGGGCGCGATGTTCACCGACGAGTTTCGGCCGCGCTGGTACCATGCGCTTGGCTGGCTGGCGCTGGTGGGGCTCGCCTTGATGGACCAGTTCAAGCACCCGATGGAAGTCGACGTGGTACGCACCGGCCTGTCGGTGGCCTTCCTGCTGCTCGGCGCCTGGCATGCCTTGTCGGGGCGCGCGATCGACCTAGTGGAAGGGCGGCGGCGGCTTCGCATCTGGTACGCCGCTGTTACCGTGCTCTATGCGCTGGTCGCGATCGCATCGGACTGGCTCTGGCCCGGCGGCCTCTCGGCAGCGCCGGTCAGCCTCGCCAATGCCGCCACTTTGACGATAGTGATCTTCCTGTTCGCCGTGCTGGGCTCGATCATTGCGGCCGAGACACAGCTGGCGCCTGCGGCGCTCCGGGCAACGCCATCGCCGCTTCCATCGGATTCGCGGCCGGCGGCACCGGCAACCGGGCCGGAAGCGGCGCAACTCGCCGCGCTTCAACATGTGCTCGACCACGACAAGGTCTTCCGCGAGCCGGACCTGAGCATCGCGTCCTTGTCGCAAAAGCTCGACATTCCGGAGTACCGGCTGCGCCATCTGATCAACCGCCAGCTCGGCCACCGCAATTTCAACGCCTTCGTCAACGGCTACCGGCTGGCTGAGGCCGAAGCCGCACTGAGCGATCCGGCGCAAGCCGGCGTCCCGATCCTGACCATCGCGCTCGATGCCGGCTTCGGCTCGATCGGTCCCTTCAATCGCGCCTTCAAGGTCCGGACCGGGCTGACGCCCTCGGAGTACCGGCGGACGCGTCTTGCCGGCGCGGAAGGGGCCGTCCAATCGCGTGTGGCCGTGGGACCAGATGCGGCCGTCGGACCGCATGCGGCCGAGACCTGACCGATTCCTGATCCCGAGCGACCGTTTGCAGGAATCGGCAATCCGCCGTCAGGAATCGGCGCGCCGCGGCATCTTCGCCATGCAAGCTGTCCTCCGGGCAGGCCGCGCGCCTGCGATACGGAGATTGCCATGACGCTGCTGCTCCAGGTGCTGAAATTCGCCCTTCCCGCCCTGATCGTGATCGCGACGCTGGAAGGCCTGGTCCTGGCCCTGGTGATGCGACGCGAGTACGACTGGCGCGCCTATTTGGCCTCGCTCGCGGACGCGCTCGGCCGGGAATATTTCGTCTACGCCATCGTGCCGCTCAGCCTGGCGCAGCCGCTGGTCGAGCTGGCCTGGAAGCATCGGCTGTTCACCGTGCCGCTGAACGGTCCGCTGGCCGTGGCCGTGCTCGTGATTGCCCAGGATTTCAGCTATTACTGGTTCCATCGTTGCAGCCACCGCGTGCGCTGGTTCTGGGCGACGCACGCCATCCACCATTCCTCGAACGAGTTCAACCTCGCGGCGTCCTACCGCTTCGGCTGGACCGGGCGGCTGACCGGCACCGCGATCTTCTTCGTGCCGATGATCTGGCTCGGCTTCGCCCCAGGCCCGGTGTTCACCGCCGCCGCCGTCAATCTGCTCTACCAGTTCTGGCTGCACGCGGAGTGGATTCCGAAGCTCGGCTGGCTGGAATATGTGCTCAACACGCCCTCGCATCATCGCGTGCACCACGCCTGCAACGCGGAATATCTCGACCGCAATTACGGCGGCATCTTCATCGTGTTCGACCGGATGTTCGGCACCTTCGTCGCAGAGCGCGACGATCTGCCGTGCCGTTACGGCCTCGTCACGCCGCTGCGCTCCAACAATCCGATCGTGATCGCGTTTCACGAATGGACGGCTCTGGCGCGCGATCTCTGGCGCTCGACCTCCTGGCGTGACCGGCTCGCCTGCCTGATCGGTCCGCCGCGCGGCGAACCGCCGGTGCCTGTCGTCACACCTGATGCAAACACCTGCCGGTTTCGAAGGCCCGCCTCTCCTGCCTGACATCGCGCGCCGCGACTCATGACGGTTGGCGCCGGCGCGAAACGATGCTTGCACGACCTGAAGTCGCAATTGACTTCAGCCACCACCCCAGCCAATGATGCCCGGGGACCATTGGAATTCGGGGCGAGAATGCGTTGGCGGATGGGGATCGTGGTCGTGGCCACCTTGCTTGCAGGGTGCGCATCGGGGCCGATGGGCAGCACGGCCCTGACTGACGGCGTCAAGTCAAATACGGCACGCCTGGTGGTCTACCGCACATCGGCCCTGGGATTTGCGATCCAGCCCAGCTATGCCGTCGACGGACGCGTGATTGGCGGCAGTCAGGCCGCCGGATTCGTGGCCTGCGATCTGCCCCCGGGCCGTCACGAGGTCGCCGTCAACAATCTGCCGTTGAGCAGCAATCTGTTCGGGCAGGGCAGCGAGAAGGTGAGCCTCGATCTGCGCGCCGGCAGCACCACCTATCTCTCCGCCCAACCACAGATGGGAATCGTGACGCCCGGCGCGATCACGCTGGTCCAGGTCACCGAAAACCAGGGCCGCGCCGACGTCGCCAGCCTGCATCAGAGCAACGGCGCGTGCGGGAAGGCGTGATCTGCATTTTGCCGTGATCAAAGCGCGAAGGAGTCGCCTCTCCTGCAATGATCGGGACGACACGATCCCCGCTCCCGGCCCGGAATGCCAGGCTTATTGCACCTCGATGTTCGCGTCCTTGACCAGCTTGCGCCAGCGCTCTTCCTCCTGCCGGACATAGCGATCGAGCTCTTCCGGAGCGCTTCCAACCATGATGAGACCTTCGTTTGCCTCCAGCTGCTTGAAAGCACCGGACCGAACGGCCTTTGCGACCGCCTGATTCAGGCGTGCGATCACCGGAGCGGGGGTCTTGGCCGGAGCGTACAATCCGTACCAGGACTCCGCGGCGTAGCCGGGCACCCCGGCCTCCGCGACGGTCGGCAATTGCGGAAACGCCGCCGAACGTTCGGCGGACGTGACGGCCAGCGCCCGGAGCTGCCCCGCGGCCACCAGCGAGGCCGCGCTTGCCACCGTGGTGAACATCACGTCGATCTGCCCGCCCAGGAGATCGCTGATGGCGGGCGCTGCGCCCTTGTAGGGCACCGCGGTCATCTTGACCTTCGCCATCGCATTAAACAGCTCGCCGGCGAGATGGGCGGAGGTGCCGGTGCCGAACGTACCGAAATTGAGCTTGCCCGGATTGGCCCTGGCCTCGGTGATCAGATCGGAGATCGAGTTGATTTTGGATGCCGGGTTGACGACCACGATATTGAAGGACCGCGCGATCAGCGAGACCGCCGCGAAATCCTTGTGCGGGTCGAACGGCAGCTTGTTGTACAGGCTCGGATTCACCGCGTGCGCGAAGGTCGCCATCAGCAGCGAATAGCCGTCGGGCTCGCTGGTGGCGACAGTCTGGGTGCCGATGATGGTCCCGGCGCCCGGCTTGTTCTCGATGATGACGGACTTGCCGAGGTCCGCCTGGATTTCCTGCGCCGTCGTTCGCGCGATGATGTCGGTGCCGCCGCCGGCCGCGAAGGGCACCACGATCTTGATGATCTTTTCGGGATATTCGGCGCGCGCCGGCACCGGTCCGAGCCCCGCGACCACCGGCAGGACGGCACAGGCGAGGACGGCGATATCCAGCCAGCGCCGCACGGCGCAACGCTTCCCGCGATCGACGTCGTGATTGATGATTTCGCCAATGGCCATATCGACCTCCATCCGATTCTGTTCAGGCATTGAGAACAACCAATCCGTCGGCCGCCTTCACGCCCTGGCCCGCCGGCAGCACGAAAACCGGATTGATCTCGGCTTCAGTGAGGCGGTCGCCGAGTTGCGCAACCATGCCCGAGAAGGCGACGATCGCCTCAGCGAGCGCTTCGACATCACATTTCGGGCGGCCCCGAAAGCCGTCCAGCAACGGCCATGCGATGAGCTCGCGCGTCATCGCGCGAGCCTCAGGCATGCTGAGGCCGCCTTGCGGCGGAAGCAGACGCATCGTCGTGTCCTTGAACAGTTCGGCGGTGACGCCGCCCATTCCGAGCAGGATCGCGGTGCCCAGGGGATCGCGATGCATTCCGAGAATGATTTCGACCCCGCCCGACACCATTTCTTGAAGCAGGAACCGTTCGGGCCGCGTCCCGGTCCTCGCTTCGACCTCGTCCGCCATCACCGTCAGGCGATTACCGATCGCATCGATGGTGAGGCCAACGGCGACGCCGCCGATGTCGCTCTTGTGCGCAATCTCGCGCGAGAGGATCTTGAGCACAGCACGGCCGCCGAAATCCCGCGCCGCCTGTTCCGCTTCGCCTGAGGTTGCGACCACCTTCTCTGCGACGACGGGAATACCGAAGCGGGCGAACAGGGCTTTCGCCTCCGCCTCATCCAACGATCCCGCCGGGACGTCGCTCATGTCGATTGTCCCGATCGCGCCTGACGTCTGGACCTGCACCGGCATGTCGGCCTGCAAGAGCCCGTCGAGCGCGGCAGCACAGCTTTCGGCCGACGTGTAGGCCGGGACGCCGCGCCGGGTGAGGACGGAGACCACGTCGGGAGCGTAGGGACTCACATAGGCAATGACGGGCTTGTCGCTGAGCGGCAGACAATCGTGGATGGCATCGGCCATCAGGGCTGGCGATCCCACGGCTGAGGAGCCGGCAATGATCGCCAGCGCATCGTAGGAGGAACTGGCGAGCAAGATGCGGATGGCGGCGCGCAGCAGATCCGGCTGCAGACCGGCCAGCGTCACGTCGATCGGATTGCGGTCGAGCGCGGCATGCGATCCCGATTGCAAGGCGCGCAATTGCGCGGCCGTTTCCGCATCCGGTGCGGGCGTTGCAAAGCTTGCGACGCCCAGACTGTCTGATACGATCGTGCCGGCGCCGCCGGTGGAGGTGAGGATCGCCACGCGCCTGCCGCGGAGCTTCCGTCCGGCCGCAAGCAATGCAGGAATATCGAGCAGGTCTTCGAATGTTTTCGCCCGGATCACGCCGAGTTGCCTGAACAGGGCGTCGTACATGCGATCGGAGCCCGCCAGCGCCCCGGTGTGCGAGACCGCCGCCTTGGCACCCGCCTCCGATCGTCCGATCTTGAAGGCAACGACAGGCTTACCGGCGCGGCGCGCCTTCAGCACCGCCTCGCGAAAGCGGGCCGGATTGCGGATCGCCTCGATATAGAGCGCAATGACCCTGGTTGCACTGTCGTCGGCAAGAAAGCCGATGAAGTCGGCGAGCTCGAGATCGGCTTCGTTGCTGGTCGACACCAGCTTGGACAGGCCGATGCCGCGCGCCGCGGCGCGCGACAGCAAAGCGCCCAAAATGCCTCCGCTTTGCGAGACGAGGCCGATGGGGCCCGCTGGAAAGTGATCCATCGCCAGCGCGCCGGACGCCGAAAGCACGATGTTGTCGGTCAGATTGACGAGGCCGATCGTGTTCGGCCCGAGCAGGCGCATGGATCCGGCGGCTTCCATGAGCTGCTTCTGGCGCTCGGCGCCGTCCGCCCCGGTCTCGGTGAAGCCGCTGGCGAGAACGATCGCCGCGGCGGCCCCGCGCCTGGACAAGTCGCGCACTGCGATGTGCGCGCGCTCCGCACCTAGCAGGACGATGCCGACATCAGGCACATCAGGCAGCGAAGCGACATCGGGGTAGCAGGCCAGGCCGCCGATCTCTGCGACCTTCGGATTGACGGGATAGATGTTGCCCGCAAAGCCATGCTTCTGGAGATAGGCGACCGGTCGCCCCGACGTCTTGCCCGGGTCCGCCGAGGCACCGATGATTGCGACGCTGCGTGGCCGGATCAGGCGCTGGATCGCATCCATCGCTCAATCCTTCGACGAGGATTGCGCAAGGAACGCCGTCACGGCCTCGCGATGCTCGGCGCTGGTGTAGCAGATGGCCTGCGCCTGGCTGCCCAGACTGAAAATGTCATGCGCGGAGTGCTCGAACGTCTCGTTCAGGATCTTCTTGCCCAGCGCCAGCGCGGTGGGAGATCCCTGAGCCAGCTCGGCCGCCCAGGCCTGCGCCGCCGGCAGCAATTCTGCCGAGGCCACCTTGCGATCGACGATGCCGAGCGCGAGCGCTTCATCGGCCTCGACCATGCGGCCGGTGAAGATCAGCTCTTTTGCCCCGGCAAGCCCGACCCGGCGCGGCAGGAAATACAGGCCTCCGCCATCGGGGATCAGACCGCGCTGGATGTAGGACCAGGTGAATTTCGATCGTTCCGTTCCCATCACGAAATCGCAGGCGAGCGCAGTGTCCGCACCGAGCCCCGCCGCGGCGCCATTGACGGCGGCGATGGTCGGCTTCGGCAGGCCGAGCAGGAACGACTGTACGTGGTGCACGCCCTGCTGACGGCTCCAGCCGTTGAAGGCCACCTCGCCCTGCGGCGCCTCGAGACGGCGCTTCATTCCGCTGATGTCACCGCCGGCACAGAAGGCGTTGCCGCGCCCCGTCAGCACCAGAGCCTTGACCGCTTTCTCGCGGGCGACGGTTTCGAGCGCAGTGACGAACTCGGCGCGCATCTCGTCGCTCATGGCGTTGCGTCGTTCCGGCCGGTTGAATGCGATCGTCGCGACACCGGCTTCGACGGAAAGTTCGATCAGCTGATAGGACATGGCAAAGCCCGTGGTTGCAGTCGCGCGGCGAGGCATTCGTCTTGTTTCGAGCGTATCGCGGCTTGCACCATCCGGAATATCCCCCTATTCCACTTAGTGGAAATGGTTTTGCCGGGGAATTGCTTGGGAGGCCGGATGTGGCGCAGGTGCGCAGATATGCGGGCGGGGTTGACGGCAACCGGTCGCTCGAAAGGGGCATCGAAATTCTTCGGGCGTTCCGGCCCGGGGTCGATACGCTGGGCAACGGCGAGATCGCGGAGCGATGCGGCTTGCCGCGATCGACGGTCAGCCGGCTGACCCGAACGCTGGTCAATTCCGGCATGCTCGACCAGGTCCGCACGGAGCGGACCTACCGCCTCGCCGCGTCCGTCATCAGCATCGGCCACGCCATGCGGACGGGATCGCCCGTGCTCAACGCGATCGGAGCGATGATGCGGGTGGAATCGGCGAAGCGCCGGCTGAACGTCGGGCTCGCGACCGCGGATCGGACCATGATGGTCTATCTGGAGTCGATCCGCTTTAGCCCGCGCGCGGCGCTGCGCAACGTGGTCGCCGGCCAGCAGGTCCCGATGGACCTGACGTCGCTGGGCCGTGCCTATCTGGCCGGCATCGCCGAGACCGAGCGCAGACGATTGCTGAAACAGTTCAAGCGGCGCAGCGCCGCGGCCACCAGGGCGCTGCTGGCGGACGTCGCGCGATCGATAGGCTCGGTCGAGCGCAACGGCTATTGCGCCGTGTCGTGGCAGCCTGGCGTTCTTGCCGTCGCGACGCCGATCCTGCTCGACGGGCTTCCGGTCTACGCGCTCAACATGAGCCTGCAAAATGTGGATCGGTCCGAGGCGCTGGCAAGCGAGATCGGCTCGTACCTCAACGCCTTTGCGGCCAAGTGCAAGGAGGCGCTGGCGGGCCGTTGAAGCGGATCGGCGGCGCCCGGTCGCCAACACCGGTTGAATTCACGCGGCTATGGCAGCCGCCCGTGTGTGCGTTCCGCATGAGAGACAAGAAGCTGCTCATCCGAAGTTTTTGAACCTGGATGTCGGTCAGGCCGGGACTTGTCTCAGTACTTGTCTCAGTACTTGGCGACGACCGGCCCTCCCCAGTTGAAGCGGTAGACCAGCGAGGTCGAGATGGTCTGGACCCAAGGTTTGAAGGTAACGGCTTCGCCCGTTATGCCGCCCAGACCAAGAAACGTCGTGGCCAAGGTCGCGCGGTTGTAGAAAGCCGCGCGATATTCGGTCTTCATGAACCAGCCCGGCGCCGAGATTCCGAAAATGTTGAGGCTGTTCTCCGCGCCGCCCCCGATGAACCAGCCGTTACGATGAAAGGAAGAGGTCGTGTCGAACGCCGGCAAGGCGGGGCTTGACATCGTCATGCCTGACCATTCCGAACCGGAGTAGCCGCCATTGACGTAGGATAAGACGTTCGGCGCGACGAGATAACCCAATCTCACGCCTGCTGCGTAGCTGGTGCGGAGCTTTTCGACACCATCGACGTCACCCACGAACGTCGGATCGCTCAGCGAACCACGAATGCTGCCGAATTGGCCATCGGCAAAAATGCCGGCCAGCCAGGTTCTGTTGAACTGCCAGTCATAGCCCGCGCCGACCGTTCCGAACCAACCCTCGCCACCGAAGCGCTGATCAAGCGTCAGAACAGTACCCGCGGGCCCAAAGGCGCCGAGGCTTCCGCCTGTGCTCACAGCGTTGCTGTCGGCATTCCACAGGCCCCCGCCGGCGCCGCCGAAGAGGTAGAAGCCGGTCCAGTTCGCCGCCGCCTCGCGGATGACAGGCGCCTTGGTGTAGGTGCGCGCCGGAAGATCGGCGGCGACAACGGATCCGCTTGTGTTGAAGCGGTACACCAGTGAAGTCGAGACGGTCTGCACGATGGGCTTGAACGTCGCCGACAAGCCATCTGGTCCGCCAACGGGGGTGAATGCTTCCGGCAACGCAATGCGGTCGTAGTAAGCCGCGCGGTACTCGGTCTTCATGAACCAACCCGGCGCTGTGATGCCGAAGATGTTGAGGTTGTTCTCGACGCCGCCGCCGACGAAAAAGCCGTCGCGATGGAACGACGGGGTGGCGAGAAAATCCCGGGTGCCCGCGGGAAACAGGCTCGAGAAGCTGGCCCCCGACCAATCGGAGCCGGAATAACCGGCATTGACGTACGACAGAACATTTGGCGCCACCAGATAACCCAGCCTGACACCGGCGGCGTAGCTGGTCCTGAGCGTTTCAGGTCCCGCTGCAGAAATGAAGGGTTCTGTAATCGAGCCGCGGATACTTCCGAATTGTCCGTCAGCAAAGATGCCGGCCACCCAACTCCTGTTGAACTGCCAGTCGTAACCGGCGCCGACCGTGCCGAAATAGCCGCTGCCGCCGAACCGCTGTTTGTGGCTGACGGCGGGCCCGCCTGTGTTGAGGACCTCATAGCTATCCGCGGCCCACAATCCGCCGCCCGCACCACCGAAAACATAAAAGCCGGTCCAGTTGGCGACCGGCTCAGGCATCACGGGCGCCCTGACGGTGGTTCGTGCTGGAAGGTCGGCCGCGAGAGCCGATCCAGTGAGTACCGCGACCGCTGTCGAAGCCAGCACCAACTTCTTCATATGTCACCCCCTCGGCCGGAGCGGTTGAAGTCCGGCCCGCAATTGGAAAACGCGCGTTCGTCTATGCTCCGCCCGGCCTGCTGGCCTGATCATGGTCGCAGGAACCCTCGGCACATCAGCTCTGTGCCGATTTCTGCGCCATGACATCAGGGGCAACCTAGGCTTGAGCCGCACATGGCGTTTGCACAGAGACGAACTGGAATGGGACGATCGGCGTTTTCGGCGCGATTCTGTCGGTATGTTGCCACGTCGACACATGGCCGCAGCACGCCACGTTGCTCGACGCTACGAACATCATACAAGCCAGAAGCCACAAATCGCCCATGGACAAGCAGCCTCAGAACATCATGGAAGGCGGCTCCCCGAACGAGGCAAAAACCAATGCGACGACACCTAGCAGCAGGCTGATGCCGCAGAAAATGACAGTGCCGGACGGGGAATCATCGTTGGCCGAAGGAGTTTCGGCATGCGCAATTGTGTGGACGAGTTCGAAGAGGGTCATTGTCTCGCTCTCTGCAATCCAATCGACGGGCTCAGGTAGCCGAGCGGCAAGGCTGGTGATGGCAAATCGTCGGCACCAATCCGGCCGTAGGCGAATGCTTGCAATCTAGCCCTTGCGCGACGCTCGCCGTTAGTCCTGCGCCGAAGTCGAATTGAACGCTCCGCTTGGTCGGCGGGATCTTGATGGAGTTCCACCCGGTCATGAGATGAGGGCAGAGCAGGTCCATGGACTGATGCGCACTGGTCTTGCCCGGAAGCGAACAAGCGCGCCGTGCCGATTTATTTGCTTTCAAATGCGACGCCAAATGCGATGTTGACGTGCAGAGTCGGAAGCGCGTGTCCGCCGAGGTCTTGGGGCCATCCCGTCACAACGGATGAGGTCACTTTTGAACAAGATTGCTTTTTCCACCGACGACCTGCCGGCCCAATTCGACGACCGGGCACGCCTGTCGGAATGGCGCGATTTTCTCCACGGCGTATTTGGCGGGATGGAGCTTTCCTGCCTGCCCGACCGCGCATTTTCGCAATACCTCGAGGCCACGCAATTCGGCAGCGCCTTGCTGGTCCGGCTTGCAGGAACGACCGATCGCTTCTCCACGTCGTCGAGCGTTGCCCGAGCCATGCGTCCGGACTTTTTTCTCTGCTTCCGCTCCGATCCGGGCCCGGCATCGTTCTCGCAGCGCGGGCGCGAGGTGAGCTTCGATTCGCCAACCGCCGTGCTTGGCAGTTGCAACGATCCGGTCGATTTGCGTACCCGCGATCGCAACGGATTTTTGCAATTGGCGATTCCCCAGCCACGTCTGGAAGATCATGTCGCCGGTCTGGAAGACCTCGTCGCCAAGCCGCTTGATTCCCGGACTCCAGCGATGCGGCATTTGGGCCGCTATCTGACGCTTCTGGTCGAATCGGGTGGACCGGGCGATGACCCCGATCTGACCGCGCACATCGAAACGACGCTGCTCGACCTCATGACGCTCGCGCTGGGAGCCGGCCGGGATGCCAGCGAAATCGCGCATATGCGCGGCCTGCGTGCCGCTCGCCTTCAGGACATCCTTGCGAGTATTCGGGCCGGCTTCGCCAACCCCGACTTCTCCCCGGACGAGATCGCGTCCAGGCTCGGCGTCACGCCGCGCTATGTTCAAACCTTGCTGCAGGAGGCCGGATCCACCTTCACCGAGCGCGTGCTGGAACTGCGGCTGCAGCGCGCCCGCGACATGCTGTCTGATTCTCGCAGCGACCGAATGAAGATCGGCGAAATCGCCGAAGCATGCGGTTTCAGTGAAATCTCCTATTTCAATCGCCGCTTTCGCCGACGTTTCGGTTTGACGCCAACGGCCGCGCGCGGGCGACCGGATGCCTTGTGAATCGCTCCCTTCCGGCAATCGCATTGGCGCTTCAAACATGCGTCGAGTTACGACGGCGACGAACCTGCATGGAGAGCGGGAGAGAGTCGCTGGGTCCGGACCACAGCGGGGTCTGGCGAAGAAATGGCGCGCCCGGAACGATTCGAACGTCCGACCCTCAGATTCGTAGTCTGATGCTCTATCCAGCTGAGCTACGGGCGCGTGTTTCGCGAACAGTGCGGGCCTTGGCCCGCAGGCAGCCTCCGGACAGCGCCGGAGGGGTGCGAAAGAGCGCTTTGACTAACCGCTCTTATCGCTGTTGGCAAGGTCCGGGATGGGGAGATTTTGCAGGAAGATGACGGTTTTCGGCGTCATTCCGGGGCGATGCGCAGCATCGAACCCGGAATCCCGCGCCAAACCTCGGGATTCCGCACTTCTCGCTTCGCGAGTCCCGGAATGACGGGAGACGCTCGGCCGCTGGCCGAGCTACGCCCGCTGCCGCTCGTTGCGGATCGAAAGCAGTTCCACGGGGCGGTCGGGGATAACGATGCGGAAGGTGGCGCCGATGGTGCCTTCGACCAGATGGATGTCGCCGCCATGGGCGCGCACCAGCTCCGCGGCGATGGCAAGGCCGAGCCCACTGCCGCCGGGGCGGCCGGAGGTCTGGAACGCCTCGAACAGGTGCTCCCTTGTCTTCTGCGGCACGCCGGGGCCGGTGTCGGAGACCTCGATGATGGCGACGGCGCCTTCGCGCTTTCCGGTGATCCGGATCTGCTGCACGCCGCCGTCGCCCGAGGCATGGCTTTCCAGCGCCTGCGCGGCGTTGCGGACGAGGTTGAGCAGCACGCGGAACAGCTGGTCGGGATCGGCATCGACCGCGAGCCCACGCTCGATCGCGGCGACCCAGGCGATCGAGGCGTCGTTGGCAAGGCCCGCCGTCTCGCGCACCTCCATCACCACGGGCTCGATCAGGATCATGCGGCGGTCGGGCGCGGCCTCCTGGGCGCGGCCATAAGAGAGTGTCGACTGGCAGAACGCGATGGCCCGCTCGAGCGAGCGCACCAGTTTTGGCGCAAAGCGCTGCACCCGCGGGTCCGGCACACTGGCGAGCTGATCGGACAAGAGCTGCGCCGAGGCCAGCAAATTGCGCAAATCGTGGTTGATCTTGGACACGGCGAGGCCAAGGGCGGCGAGCCGGCTCTTCTGATGCAGCATCGACATCAGATCGCGCTGCATGTCCGACAGTTCGCGCTCGGCGACGCCAATTTCGTCGCTGCGCTGGCTGGGCACGATGATCCCGGCCGAGCTCTCGGGGTTTTCATGGAAGCCGACCAAGCTCGCGGTCAGCCGCCGCATCGGACGCACGAACAAATAATGGAGCGCGAGATAGACCAGGCCGGCGGTCAGCACGCCGATGACCAGCGCCACCACCACGACATTGCGGGAGAAACGGTACATCGATTGCCGCAGCGGCAATTCGTCGGTCACGATCTCGACGAACTGGGCATTGCCGACGCCGGGGCCGACGATGCGGATCGGCTGGTTGCCGGTCTCCAGCATCATCTGGAACGAGCCGGTGATCGCCTCCCACACCGTCATGTCGCGTAGATCGACGTCATGGTCGATCGCAGTAGGCAGATTGTCGCTGGCGAGCAGCCGGCGCTGCTGGCCCATCTTGATGGCGACGGCGCGGGCATTGATGCTCTTCAGGATCTCGCGCGACAGCGAATCGGGCACCATGCCGAGCGGCGCGGCATCGAGCACCAGCGCCGCCGTGTTCGCCGCCGCGACGCGATCGTTCAGCCGGTTGACCCAGAAGTTCGCAATCGCGGGCACGTAGAGCAGGATCGCCGCAATCATCACCAGCGGCACGGTCAGCAGCAGCAGCTTGCCCGACAGTCCGAGCCCGCCTGCTCCACGCGGCCGCGCCGCCGGCGGATCCGGCTGATCCACATCCTGGATCGGCTGGCGGTCTGTCGTTGCCACGAAATTCGTCCTCGCTGCCTTGTCCGTAAACGACTTGCCCAGTGAGCGACTTGCCCAGTAAGCGACTTGCCCGGTGAACGATCTGGCTGAGGAAGGATGCGGTCCGCCCCCGGCCCGGTCAAATTACAGATCGCTAATCTGCCAAGGTGGGATGTAATCACGGGCGCCGCGAGTCGCTACCTCATGGGTTAAAAAGCCCGCACGAACAGCGATATTGGCCGGAACAGCGCGCTCTTGCGGCGTTGACGAAAACAAGACGCTCGCTTATAAGCCGCGCAAATTGTCCGCGATGACCCGGTGTGACGCCGGGAGCGGCTCTCTTGGGGCCGAAAAGGGCCCGTTTTGGGCCGCATCTTCCGGACTTTACCATCAATTCTACAGGCAAATTGCCCGGTCAGCGGAGAAAAACCCGTGAAGCGGACTTATCAACCCAGCAAACTGGTGCGCAAGCGCCGTCACGGTTTCCGTGCCCGTCTCGCCACTGCCGGCGGCCGCAAGGTCCTCGCCGCCCGCCGCGCCCGCGGCCGCAAGCGTCTGAGCGCCTGAGCCGGACCCCCATTTTTGGGATTTCATCATGGATCGGCTGAGGCAGCGGGCGGATTTCCTCGCCGTTGCCAATGGCGCGCGGGTGAATAGTCCCGCGTTCGTCCTGCAAAGCCGCCGCCGCGACGATTTCGGCCCTGTCAGAATCGGCTTCACCGTCACCAAAAAGAACGGCAACGCCCCCGAGCGCAATCGCATCCGGCGCCGGCTTCGCGAACTCGTGAAGCGGCTCGATCCGGTGTCGATGCAGCCCCATCATGATTATGTGCTGGTCGGCCGAAGGGACGCGCTCTCGCGCGACTTCACGACCATGCTCGACGATCTGCGCATAGCGTTTACCAAGCCCGCGCGGCATACGGCCAAGGCGCGCGGCCAGAGGCCAGGTCACGCCGCAGCGACCAGCCGCAAACCGGATTGATGACGAGACAATAGTGATGACCGACAATCGCAATACCATCCTCGCCGTCATTCTGTCGGGCCTCGTCCTGATCGCCTGGCAATATTTCTACAACGTGCCGCAGATGGAGAAGCAGCGCGCCCTGCAGCAGACGCAGGCCGAGCTCCAGAAGGGCACGCCGCAGCCGACGGCCTCCGCAACGCCCGGCACCACGCCGCAGGCCGGTGGCCCCGCGCAGCCGTCGACACCGGGCGCGAGCCAGCAGGCCCAGCCGGTCGTTGCGCGCAGCGCCGCGATCGAAGCCAGCCCGCGCGTGAAGATCGACACGCCGCGGCTTTCCGGCAGCGTCTCGCTGAAAGGCGGCCGCATCGACGATCTGGCGCTGGTGCAGTACCGCGAAACGGTCGACCCGACATCGCCGCCGATCATCCTCTATTCGCCCTCGGGCACGGCAGAACCCTATTACGCCGAGTTCGGCTGGGTGGCCGCCACGGGCGTGACGGCAAAGGTGCCTGATTCCCAGACCGTCTGGCAGCAGGACGGCAGCGGCAGCCTGACGCCGACGACGCCGGTGGTGCTGAAATGGGACAATGGCGCGGGCCTGACCTTCCGCCGCACGATTTCGGTCGACGACCATTATCTCTTCAGCATCAAGGACGAGGTGAGCAATGTCGGCAATTCGCCTGTCACGCTCTATCCGTTCGCGCTGATCTCGCGCCACGGCACGCCGCACGTCTCGGGCTACTACATCCTGCATGAGGGCCTGATCGGCTATCTCGGCGAGCACGGCCTGCAGGAATATGCCTACAAGAAGATCGACGAAGCCAAGAAGGTCGACTTCAAGGCCACCAATGGCTGGCTCGGCATCACCGACAAGTACTGGGCTTCGGCGCTGCTGCCCGACACCAATGCCCAGCTCCAGGCGAGCTTTTCATCGACCCTCGCCAACAACATCCACGGCTATCAGACCGACTATCTGCTCGATCCCGTCACTGTCGCGATCGGCGGCACCGCCACCGCGAATGCGCGGCTGTTTGCGGGCGCCAAGGAGGCCGGCGTCGTCGGCGTGTTCCCGTTCGCCGGCCTCGGCGGCTACAACAAGGAGCTCGGCCTCAACCATTTCGATCTGTTGATCGACTGGGGCTGGTTCTACTTCATCACCAAGCCGATGTTCCTCGGGCTCGACTTCTTCTACCGCTTCTTCGGCAATTTCGGCATCTCGATCCTGCTCGTGACCGTGATCGTGAAGCTGCTGTTCTTCCCCTTGGCGAACAAGTCCTACGCCTCGATGGCGAAGATGAAGTCGATCCAGCCGCAGCTTCAGGCGCTGAAGGAGCGCTACCCCGATGACAAGGTGAAGCAGCAGCAGGAGATGATGGAGATCTACCGCAAGGAGAAGATCAATCCCGTCGCCGGCTGTCTGCCCGTGGTGATCCAGATCCCGGTGTTCTTCTCGCTCTACAAGGTGTTGTTCGTCACCATCGAGATGCGGCACGCACACTTCTTCGGCTGGATCAAGGACCTCTCCGCGCCGGATCCGACCAACCTCTTCACCCTGTTCGGATTGATCCCCTACGATCCGACCACGATCCCGGTGTTCGGCCATTACCTCGCGCTCGGCATCTGGCCGATCATCATGGGCATCACGATGTGGTTCCAGATGAAGCTGAACCCGACGCCGCCCGATCCGACGCAGCAGATCATCTTCAACTGGATGCCGCTGATCTTCACCTTCATGCTGGCGGGCTTCCCGGCGGGCCTCGTGATCTATTGGGCCTGGAACAACACGCTCTCGGTGCTCCAGCAGAGCTTCATCATGCGCCGCAACGGCGTGAAGGTGGAGCTGTTCGACAATCTCAAGGCGACGTTTGCACGGAAGGCGACGTAGCTTCGCACGAGCGCGCGCGGTCATGCGGGCGCAAATGCCTCCACATCGTCATGCCCGGGCCGGTCCCGGGCATCCACGTTTTGGAGGGTTGCAACTTAGCCAAGACGTGGATGGCCGGGACAAGCCCGGCCATGACGAGAGGATAGAACCTTCGCATGACCGACAATAAAGATGCGAAGCTGATCGAGGCCGGGCGAAAGCTGTTCGCCCGCGACTGGCAGTTCATCTGGGCCTCGCCCTCGATCGCGACGCTGCCGCCGATGGCGGGGCTGGAGATCGCCTTTGCCGGCCGCTCCAATGTCGGCAAGTCGAGCCTGATCAACGCGCTGACCGGCCGCAACGCGCTGGCGCGCACCTCGCATACGCCGGGCCGCACCCAGGAGCTGATCTTCTTCGAGGTCCCCGGGAAGAGCGACCTGCGCCTCGTCGACATGCCCGGCTACGGCTACGCCAAGGCACCGAAGAGCCAGGTCGCGTCCTGGACCGAGCTGATCCACAAATTCCTGCTGGGCCGCGCCTCGCTCGCGCGCGTCTACGTGCTGATCGACGCGCGCCACGGGCTCAAGGATGTCGATCTGGAAGTGCTCGGGACGCTCGACCGCTCCGCGGTCAGCTACCAGATCGTGCTGACCAAGGCCGACCAGGTGAAGCCTGCCGAGCTGCAATCGCGCATCGCCGAGACCGAGGCGGCGCTGGCGAAGCATCCGGCCGCGTTCCCGAACGTGCTCGCGACCTCCTCGCGCAGCGCGACCGGCATGGCCGAGTTGCGGGCCGCGATGGCGAAGCTGTTGGAAGAGCGGGCGCCGTGATGGTGGCGCTTCGCCTGCTGATCGGGCTCGCCGGCCTAATGGGCGCCGCCGGCGTTGCGCTGGCCGCCGCCTCCGCCCATGGGGCGGATGCAAGCCGGCTCGCCTCCGCCAGCGCCATGCTGCTGTTTCATGCGACTGCCATCCTTGCAGCGGTCGCGCTGCTCGCGCGCGGCCTCCTGCACGGCGGAATTGGCCTCATCGCCGCGTTCGGCTTCGCGCTCGGCGCCGCGCTGTTCGCGGGCGACCTGACCTTGCGCCAATATGCGGGGCACGCGCTGTTTCCGATGGCGGCACCGACGGGTGGAACGGTGATGATTGCGAGCTGGCTGGTGGTGACGCTGGCGGCGGTGGTGGCGCGGACGTGACGCTCTTTCTTACCCTCCCCTGGTGGGGGAGGGTCGGCTCATATTGAGCGTAGCGAAATGTGAGCCGGGGTGGGGTGAAGGTCTTTCCCCATCCAACGGTGTTCGTGTGGAGAGATCACCCCACCCCGCTCGCGCTTCGCGCGATCGACCACGGGCGAGCTACGCTCGTCCCGGACCCCTCCAGGGGAGGGTAAGAGCACGCTTTGCGCCTCGCCCGCCAATCGGATAGAACGCAGGCCGCGTTCATCCCGCCAGCGAGATCGTGACATGACCGACATCTCCCCGCTCGACCAGGCCCGCATCCTGTCCGAAGCGCTGCCGCATATGCAGCAGTATGACGAGGAAACCATCGTCATCAAATATGGCGGCCATGCCATGGGCGACGAGGAAACCGCGAAGAACTTTGCCCGCGATATCGTGCTGCTCGAGCAGACCGCGATCAATCCGGTCGTGGTGCATGGCGGCGGGCCGCAGATCGCGACCATGCTCAAGCGTCTCGGCATCCAGTCGGAATTTGCCGCCGGCCTGCGCATCACCGATGCCGCGACCATCGAGATCGTCGAGATGGTGCTGGCCGGCTCCGTCAACAAGCAGATCGTCGGCTATATCAACGAAGCCGGCGGCAAGGCCGTGGGACTCTCGGGCAAGGACGGCAACATGGTGAAGGCGGCGAAGACGACGCGCACCATCATCGATCCGGATTCGCATATCGAGAAGGCGATCGATCTCGGGTTCGTCGGCGACCCCGAGAAGGTCGACCTCACTCTGCTCAACCAGCTGATCGGCTACGAGCTGATCCCGGTGCTGGCGCCATTGGCAACCTCCAAGGAAGGGCTGACGCTGAACGTCAACGCCGACACCTTTGCCGGCGCGGTTGCCGGCGCGTTGAAGGCCAAGCGCCTGTTGCTGCTCACCGACGTGCCGGGCGTGCTCGACAAGTCGAAGAAGCTGATCCCGCAATTGTCGGTGAAAGACGCGCGAAAACTGATCGCCGACGGCACCATTTCCGGCGGCATGATCCCGAAGGTCGAGACCTGCATCTACGCGCTCGAACAGGGTGTCGAAGGCGTCGTCATCATCGACGGCAAGATGCAGCATGCGGTGCTGCTCGAGCTCTTCACCAACCAGGGCACGGGCACGCTGATCCACAAGTGATGAGCGCGCGGCCAGGAACGGAGTCGGGAGAGCGGCGGCCTCGCCGCTCGGCCCTCACGCGCTTCCTGATGACACTGCCGGCCGCGGCTGTCTCTTATCTCTTCTCCTCCGCACCGGCCTTCGCCGACCTCAAGATCTGCAACCGCATGTCTTATGTCGTCGAGGCCGCGATCGGCATCGACGACAAGGCGGCGACCGCGACGCGCGGCTGGTTCAGGATCGATCCTGCCACCTGCCGCGTCGTGGTGCAGGGCACGCTGTCCGCCGACCGCATCCTGCTCAACGCCCGCGCGCTCGGCGTCTATGGCGCTTCCCCGATCCCACAGAACGGCAGCGACATGCTGTGCGTGGCGCAGGACAATTTCGTCATCGCCGCGGCGCGGCAATGCCGCAGCGGCCAGACGCAAGTCCCCTTCACGCAGGTGACGCCGACGCAAGGCGCAGACGGCAATCTGGTCTCCTATCTCGCCGAGGATTCCGAATATGACGACGAGCAGGCGCGCCTTGCCGGCATCCAGCGCCTGCTGGTGATCATCGGCTACGACGTCGGCGCGATCGACGGCGTCGACGGACCGAAGACGCAAGCCGCGCTGGCCGCGTTCCTGAAGAGCCGCGGCCTGTCGTCCGACGCCGTATCGTCGCCGAATTTCTTCAAGACCATGGTCGATGCGACGCAGACGCCGTCGCCGAGCGGCCTGACCTGGTGCAACGACACGCCGCACAAGGTGATGGCAGCGGTCGCCACCGACGACGGCAAATCGGTGACGAGCCGCGGCTGGTATCGCATCGATCCCAAGACCTGCCTGCATCCCGATGTCGCGGGCACGCCGAAGCAGATCTTCAGCTTCGCGGAGGCGCTCGATGCCGACAACCGCATCATCAAGCTGAAGGACAAGCCGCTGAACTGGGGCGGCGACAAGCAGCTCTGCACGCGCGAGACCAAATTCGAGACCAACGAGCAGACCGATTGCGGCGCGCGCGGGTTTGTAGCGACGGGCTTTGGTGCCGTGGACATGTCGAGCGGCGGCAAAACGCTGCGCTTTTCGGTGCCGTGATTGAGAGAGTTGTCATGAAATCGCTCCGCGCCTTCACCCATGTCGACACCTGGGTGTTCGACCTCGACAACACGCTCTATCCGCATCACGTCAATCTGTGGCAGCAGGTCGATGCGCGGATCGGGGAATTCGTGTGCAACTGGCTGAATGTCGGTCCTGAGGAAGCGCGCAATATCCAGAAGGACTATTACCGGCGCTTCGGCACCACCATGCGCGGCATGATGACCCTGCATGGCGTCTCCGCCGACGATTATCTCGCCTATGTGCACAAGATCGACCACTCCCCGCTGGAGCCGAACCCGCAGCTCGGCGCAGCCATCGCCAAGCTGCCGGGGCGCAAGCTGATCCTGACCAACGGCTCGGTGGACCATGTCGACGCCGTGCTGGCGCGGCTCGGCCTCGGCAGCCACTTCGACGGCGTGTTCGACATCATCGCGGCCGGCTTCGAGCCGAAGCCGGCGCCGCAGACCTATCAAAAATTCCTCGCCGACCATGCGGTCGATCCGACCCGGGCCGCGATGTTCGAGGACCTCGCCCGCAACCTCACCGTCCCGCACGCGCTCGGCATGACCACCGTGCTGGTGGTGCCCGACGGCACCAAGGAAGTGGTGCGCGAGGACTGGGAGCTGGAAGGGCGCGATGCCGCCCATGTCGACCACGTCACGGATGATCTGACGGGGTTTTTGGCGGGGTTGCCCCACCCCAAGTAGCTGTCATACCCCGCGAAAGCGGGGTCCAGTAATCACCGCTGTCTCGATTCATCACGACCGCTGCGGCGTACTGGATCACCCGCTTTCGCGGGTGATGACAGCGAACCAAGCTTGACTCTCCCCGCCCAAATCCCGAAAAAGCGCCCCAATCCATCAAAATTCCCGCCTGCCACTGAGGAAATCCCGATGTCCCTGTCCGCCCTCGAATCCACCATCAACAGCGCCTTCGACGCGCGTGACGGCATCTCGACCTCGACCAGGGGCGAGGTGCGCGAGGCGGTGGAGCAGGCGCTGGAGACCTTGGACAAGGGCGAGGCCCGCGTCGCCGAGCGCGGCGCTGACGGCAAGTGGAAGGTCAATCAATGGCTGAAGAAGGCGGTGCTGCTGTCGTTCCGCCTCAACGACATGGGCGTCATTCCCGGCGGCCCCGGCAAGGCGAGCTGGTGGGACAAGGTGCCCTCGAAGTTCGAAGGCTGGGGCGAGAACCGCTTTCGCGACGCCGGTTTCCGCGCGGTGCCGGGCGCGGTGGTGCGCCGCTCCGCCTTCATCGCCAGAAACGTCGTGCTGATGCCGTCCTTCGTCAATCTCGGCGCTTATGTCGATGAGAGCACCATGGTCGACACCTGGGCCACCGTCGGCTCCTGCGCGCAGATCGGCAAGCGCGTGCACATCTCGGGCGGCGCCGGCATCGGCGGCGTGCTCGAGCCGCTGCAGGCCGAGCCCGTCATCATCGAGGACGACTGCTTCATCGGCGCGCGCTCCGAGGTCGCCGAGGGCGTGATCGTGCGCAAGGGCGCGGTGCTGGCAATGGGCGTGTTCCTGGGTGCCTCGACCAAGATCGTCGACCGCGAGACCGGCGAGATCTTCATGGGCGAAGTGCCGGAATATTCCGTCGTCGTTCCCGGCGCGCTGCCCGGCAAGCCGATGAAGAACGGCCAGATCGGCCCGAGCACCGCCTGCGCCGTGATCGTCAAGCGCGTCGACGAGCGCACGCGCGCCAAGACCAGCATCAACGAGCTGCTGCGGGATTGATCGGCGCGCATGACCGACGCTCTCTCGATTGCCCGCGATCTCATCCGCTGCCCCTCGGTAACCCCGAACGATGCCGGTGCACTGGGGGTGCTCGAAACAGCCCTCACCGCAGCCGGTTTCATTTGCCACCGCGTCACGTTCAGCGAAGAAGGCACCGCGGACGTCGACAATCTCTATGCGCGGATCGGCACTGACGGCCCGCACCTCACCTTTGCCGGCCACACCGACGTGGTGCCGCCCGGCGACGAGAGCGCCTGGAGCGTCGGTGCATTCTCGGGCGAGGTGAAGGACGGCTTCCTGCACGGCCGCGGCGCGGTCGACATGAAGGGCGGCATCGCCTGCTCGGTCGCAGCCGTTCTGGAGCATCTTGCCGCCAATGGCGGCAAGCCGCGCGCGGACGGGACGGGCTCGATCTCGTTCCTGATCACCGGCGATGAGGAAGACGTTTCCATCAACGGCACGATCAAGCTGCTGAAATGGGCCGCCGAGCGCGGCGAGAAATTCGATCATTGCGTGCTGGGCGAGCCCTCCAATGTCGAGACGCTCGGCGACACCATCAAGGTTGGCCGTCGCGGCTCGCAATCCGGCACGCTCGTCGTCGAGGGCGTGCAGGGCCATGTCGCCTATCCGCACCGCGCCTCCAATCCGGTGCCGGATATTTCGCGGCTGATCGTGGCGATCTCGGACGAGCCGCTCGACCACGGCAGCGCGCAATTCCAGGCCTCCAATCTCGAGTTCACTTCAGTTGACGTCGGCAACAAGGCCAGCAACGTCATCCCCGGCGAGGCCCGCGCAAAGTTCAACATCCGCTACAACGACAACCATACGCAAGCGAGCCTGCGTGAACTGGTCGAGACCCGCCTTGCAAAAGCCTGCGGCAACCGCATCCGCGCTCGCATCGTCTGGGAGCCCTCGAACTCGAACGTGTTCGTGACCAAGCCGGGCCCGTTCACCGATCTCGCGGTCTCCGCAATCGAAGAGGTGACGGGGCGGAAGCCGGAGCTGTCGACGAGTGGCGGCACGTCGGATGCGCGCTTCATCTCGAGCTATTGCCCGGTGATCGAGTTCGGCCTGGTCGGCCAGACCATGCACCAGGTCGACGAGCGCGTGCCGGTGAGGGATCTGGAGAAGCTGACGAAGGTGTATCGCGGGATATTGGCAAGGTATTTTGGGTAGGGCGCTTCCGCCTCCACAAATATCGCTGTCATCGCCCGCGAAGGCGGGCGATCCAGTATTCCAGAGACTCCCGTGATTGAGCCGAGAGGCCGCGGCGTACTGGATGCCCCGCCTTCGCGGGGCATGACACCAATGGTGGGGCAAGAGCATCCGCCTCTCGCCTAATAATCCACCCTCATCAGGTACAGCCCCTCCGGCGGGGCGACGATGCCGCAGGCGGCGCGGCTTCGGGCTGCGAGCGCGGCGGAGAGATCGTCCGCGCTCCAACGGCCCTCGCCGACCCAGACCAGCGAGCCCACCATCGAGCGCACCTGGCTGTGCAGGAACGAGCGCGCCGAGGTGAGAATCGTGATCTCGCGGCCGTCGCGCAGCACGTCGAGCTGGTCGAGCGTCTTCTCCGGCGACTTCGCCTGGCACTCGGTGTCGCGAAACGTGGTGAAATCGTGTTTGCCGAGCAGGCGTTGGGCTGCCGCATGCATCGCGTCGGCATCGAGCTTGCGCGGCACGCGCCAGGCGTGGCCGGCGTCGAGCGCGAGATTGGCGCGGGTGTTGATGACGCGGTAGCGGTAATGGCGCTTGATGGCCGAGAAGCGCGCTTCGAACGTGTCAGGCACGATCTCGGCGTCCAGCACAGCGATCGGATGCGGGCGCAGATGCGCGTTGAGCCCGTCGCGAAAACGCCCCTGCGGAAACTGCTTGTCGACATCGACATGCGCGACCTGGCCGCGCGCGTGCACGCCGGCATCGGTGCGGCCGGCGCCATGCACCCGCGCGTCCGTTCCGGTCATCGCCTTCACCGCGGCTTCGAGCGCGCCCTGCACCGAAGGCAACGTGTCCTGCACCTGCCAGCCGAAGAACGGCGCGCCGTCATATTCGATGGTGAGCTTGTAGCGCGGCATCTTGTCCAATTTCGCTGTCATCGCCCGGCCTTGTGCGCAATTGCGCACAGGACCGGGCGATCCAGTACTCCGAGACATCTCTGTTCAGCCGAGAAGTCTCGGCGTACTGGATACCCCGCCTTCGCGGGGTATGACAGCGTCACGTGAATTTAGCTCCTGCCTTCAGCGGCACGCCGCGCAGGAAGTCTGCCGCCTGCATCCGCGCCTTGCCTTCGCGCTGCAGCTCGATGATACGGATCGCGCCCTCGCCGCAGGCGATGGTGAGCTGATCGTCCAGCACCGCTCCCGGCTCGCCCGATCCCTTTGCCAGTTCGCAACGCAGGATTTTTACGCGCGCGTTCTCACTCACGCCAGTGAGCTCGGCCCAGGCGCCGGGAAACGGCGACAGGCCATGGATGTGCCGCAGCACCGCGTGCGCGGGCCTGGTCCAGTCGATGCGGGCCTCGGCCTTGTCGATCTTGGCGGCATAGGTGACGCCGTCCTCGCTCTGCTTTGTGAGCTGGAGAGTGCCGCGTTCGAGCGCAGCCATGGCGCGCACCATCAGGTCGGCGCCGAGGCGGGAGAGGCGATCGTGCAGGTCGGCCGCGGTCATCGTGTCGGTGATCGGAAGCCGCTCGGCCATGGCGACGTCGCCGGTATCGAGGCCAACATCCATCTTCATCACCATCACGCCGCTCGCGGCATCGCCTGCCATGATCGCGCGGTTGATGGGCGCGGCGCCGCGCCAGCGCGGCAGCAGCGAGGCATGCAGATTATAGCAGCCGAGCTTTGGCGCATCGAGGATCGCCTGCGGCAGGATCATGCCATAGGCGACGACGACGGCGGCGTCGGCGCCAAAGGCGCGGAATTCGTCCAGCGCTTCCTCGGTCTTCAGCGTCTTCGGCGTCAACACGGGAATGCCGAGCTTTCGCGCGGCTTCCTCGACCGGGGTTGGCTGCAATTGCAGGCCGCGCCGCCCGCCCGGCTTCGGCGCGCGGGTGTAGACCGCCGCGATCTCGTGGCCATGCGCGACCAGCTCGAGCAGCGTCGGCACGGAGAAATCGGGCGTGCCCATGAAAATCAGGCGGAGGGGCATGTGACGAGACAATCCTCGGACAGAGCAAGGTACTCGTCATGGCCGGGCTTGTCCCGGCCATCCACGTTCTTCCTGCTCGCGGCGGCGAAGAACGTGGATGCCCGGCACAAGGCCGGGCATGACGGCGGAGGATGTGGCTACTCCGCGCGCTTGGCGGCTTTCTCGAACTTCTTGATCACGCGGTCACGCTTGAGCTTTGACAGATAGTCGACGAACAGCACGCCGTTGAGATGATCGATCTCGTGCTGGATGCAGGTGGCGTAGAGGCCTTCGGCGTCCTCCTCGTGCAGCTTGCCGTCGAGATCCGTGAAACGCACGCGCACCTTCGCGGGCCGCTCGACCTCCTCGTAATATTCGGGAATCGAGAGGCAGCCTTCCTCGTAAGTGGACAGCTCCTCGGACGAGGCGATGATTTCCGGATTGATGAAGACGCGCGGCTCCGGATTGGTCTCGCCGTTCTCGTCGCGCTTGGCGAGGTCCATGGTGATCAGGCGCAGCGGCTGCGCGATCTGGATCGCGGCCAAGCCAATCCCGGGCGCGTCGTACATGGTCTCGAACATGTCGTCGGCAAGCTTGCGGATCTCCGGCGTGACCTTCTCGATCGGCTTGGAGACCAGACGCAGCTGCTTGTCGGGCAGGATGATGATTTCTCTAAGAGCCATGGCCGCGATTTAAGCCGCATGCCGGATGCGGTCAATGCGGCCAGGAACCCCGTTAACCCCTCGCTAACCATAAAACTTCGCCTTTCGTTAACCATAAAACTTAGGGGACGGTTAACCATAAGCGTTCGCTATTCGTTCGCGCATCACCGCGAATCGGCTAGAACACGGTCATGAACGAGATCATTTTCATGGCTGGCGACTGGCCGGTGCGCACCATCGATGCGCTCATCGGCTTCGGCGCACTGATCCTCATCCTGCTGATTGTCATCGCCGTCGTGATCGTACGCTCCGGGCGGCGCGGCGCGGAACTCGCGATGGCGAGTGCCATCCGCGCCGACGAGCTTGAGGAGCGCCTCGCCCAGGTGCTACGCGCCCAGAGCGAGGCCGCCGGCCGGGCCGATGCCATGACTCAGGCGCTGGCCGGCCGCCAGGCCGAGATGGCCCGCGCCGTCAATGAGCGGCTGGATTCGGTGACCCATCGGGTCGGCCAGTCCATGGAACACTCCACCCGCAACACCATGGAGAGCCTGCGCGCGCTGCACGAGCGGCTCGGCATCATCGACAACGCCCACAAAAACCTCACCGACCTCACCACGCAGGTGACGACCTTGCGCGACGTGCTCGCCAACAAGCAGTCGCGCGGCGCCTTCGGCCAGGCACGGATGGAGGCGATCGTCCAGGACGGCTTGCCGAAGGGGGCTTACGAATTCCAGTTCACGCTCTCGACCGGAAAACGGCCGGACTGCGTGGTGTTCCTGCCCGACCAGCGCCCGCTCTGCATCGACGCGAAATTTCCTCTTGAGGCGGTGACGGCGCTGCACGATGCCCGCACCGACGAGGAGCGGCGGGTGGCCACGCAGCGGCTGCGCGGCGACGTGATGAAGCACGTCAGCGACATCGCCGACAAATATCTCGTCACCGGCGAGACCCAGGAGATGGCGCTGATGTTCGTGCCGTCGGAATCGGTCTACGCCGAGATCCATGACGGTTTCGACGACGTGATCCAGAAGGCCTATCGTGCCCGCGTGGTGCTGGTCTCGCCCTCGCTGCTGATGCTCGCGATCCAGGTGATGCAGCAGATCATGAAGGACGCGCGCATGCGCGATGCCGCCGACCAGATCCAGACCGAAGTGATCAAGCTCGGCGACGACCTCGGCCGCCTGCGCGAGCGCGTGCTCAAGCTCCAGAAGCATTTTGCCGACGCCAACGAGGACGTCCGCCAGATACTCATCTCCGCCGACAAGATCGAGAAGCGCGCAGGCCGAATCGAGGAGCTCGATTTCAGCAAGACCGATGCGCCGGCGGAAGCACCGCGGCTGGTGGCGACTGGGGCCGCCGAGCTGTTCCCGAGGAAGCTTCAGGCGGGGGAGTGACACTGCGCTGAGATGCAGAGACTGCCGCCTCAATTACAGGTGTCGTCGCCCGGCTTGACCGGGCGACCCAGTATCCCAGAGACGGCGCATGGGCGAACGCTGCTACTACGTCTACATTCTCGCCAGTAAGATCGGCGGCACGCTCTACATCGGCGTGACGAACGATCTCATACGCCGCGTGGCAGAACACAAACTGAAGCTCATCAAGAGCTTCACGAAAGATTACGATGTCGTAAAGCTGGTCTATTTCGAGCAGTTCGACGACCCCGAGAATGCGATCAAGCGGGAGAAGCGGTTGAAGAAGTGGAAGCGCGACTGGAAGATCGCACTGATCGAGAAGGACAATCCGAACTGGAACGATCTTTACTCGGGGATCGCTGGTCCTCCCTAACTCCGGCCTCTGGAATACTGGGCGGATTCAACCGCTCGTCGCAACACTTCAGCAAAGGAGGTTGCGATGGAGAACTATGTGCGATCAGGTCGGCCCCGAGAGGCCCTACGAAGGCATTACAGACCGTTCTGGGCTGCGATTGCTTCGGGACGATCGAGCGAGGATGCTGCGGTTGAGGCCGGGGTGTCGCCGGCGATCGGAGTACGCTGGTTCCGGAGGGCAGGCGGTATGCCGCCAACACATTTATCGCGGTCGTCCAAGCCTGCATCGGAGCGCTACCTCTCGTTCGCGGAACGTGAGGAGATTGCCATCTTGCGTGCACAGGGTCATGGGGTGCGAGCCATCGCTCGTCGGCTCGATCGGCCTCCATGCACGATCTCTCGTGAACTCCGGCGCAATGTGGCGCGCCGCCACGGTGCTCCAGAGTACCGAGCGACCACAGCACAATGGCACGCTGATCGGTCTGCCCGACGGCCCAAGTTGGCGAAGTTGGCCGTCAATCCGGCCCTGCGGGATTATGTGCAGGACAGGCTTGCCGGTATGATCGCCAAGCCGGACGGGGAACTCCTCGTTGGCCCGAAGGTCGTGTGGAAGGGACGCCGGGCTGTGCATCGGCAAAACCGACGCTGGGCGAGGGCATGGAGCCCCGAACAGATTTCTCGGCGACTTCGGCTCGACTTTCCCGAGGATGAGGCGATGCGCATCAGTCACGAGGCGATCTATCAGGCGCTTTATGTGCAGGGTCGAGGAGCTTTGCGCCGCGAACTGACGGCCTGCTTGCGCACCGGGCGGGCATTGCGGATGCCGAGAGCGCGCGTCCGTAAAGGCCGAAGCTTCATTCCTTCCGAGATCATGATCAGTCAGCGTCCGGCGGAGGCCGCTGATCGCGCGGTGCCGGGCCACTGGGAAGGTGACCTCATTATGGGTCTGGGAAGCTCCGCGATCGGCACCCTGGTGGAGCGTACGACCCGTTTTACCATCCTGTTGCATCTGCCGCGTATGACGGACCAGGAACGGGAAGCTGGGGTGAAAGGATCTGCACTCGCCGGACATGGCGCTGAAGCCGTGCGCGACGCCATCACCCGCGCAATCTTCACCATGCCCGAGCAACTGCGCCGGTCGCTGACCTGGGATCAAGGAGCTGAGTTGGCTCAGCATGCACGTCTGAGAATTGACGCAGGCGTGCAGGTCTACTTCTGCGACCCTCATAGCCCATGGCAGCGCGGCACCAACGAGAACACCAATGGGTTGCTGCGCCAGTACTTTCCCAAAGGGACCGATCTCAGCATGCACAACGCCGATGACCTTGAGGGCGTCGCTCTTGCTCTCAATACCAGGCCTAGGAAAACCCTGGGCTGGAAAACACCAGCGGAAACTCTCGACCAATTGCTCCGAGTGAGCGATACACAGCGTGTTGCGACGAGCGATTGAATCCGCCCTGGATCGCCCGGTCAAGCCGGGCGACGACACCTCCCTTGTGGCGGCCAGAATCTGCTAACACCTCCCCATGACCGCACCCGAGGCGACCTCCCCTGCTGCGACCGCCGCCCCTGCGACCTCCTGGCGCGAGGGCCTTGCCGTGTACCTGCAGCCGCGGGTGCTGATCGTGCTGTTCCTCGGCTTCTCCTCCGGCCTGCCGCTGGCGCTGTCGGGATCGACGCTGCTGGTGTGGATGCGCGAGGCCGGGGTCGATCTCAAGACGATCGGGCTGTTTGCGCTGGTCGGCACGCCCTACACGCTGAAATTCCTGTGGGCGCCGTTGGTGGATGCGCTGCATGTGCCGCTGTTCACCCGCGCGTTCGGACGGCGGCGCGGCTGGCTGCTGTTCTCGCAACTGCTGCTGATCATCGCAATCCTGCTGCTGGCGCTCACCGATCCCGCGCGCTCGCCGTTCTACGTCGCGCTCGGCGCGCTGCTGGTGGCGACGACATCGTCGACGCAGGACATCGTGGTCGACGCCTTCCGCGTCGAGAGCCTGCCCGAGAGCGAGCAGGCCGCCGGCATGGCGGCTTATGTCGCGGCCTACCGCATCGGCATGCTGGTCTCGACCGCAGGCGCACTGTTCATCGTCTCGGGCTTCGAGGGCACCGGCATCCCGCGTGCGTCGGCCTGGATGTGGGGCTATGTGGTGATGGCGGCGATGGTGCTGATCGGGACGATCACGGCGCTGACCGCAACCGAGCCCGAGCAATCGGTCCGGGCGGAAGCCGCGACGCAAACGGAGACTGCGTTCACGCGCGTGCTGCACGCCGCGATCGGCGCCTTCTCGGAATTCCTGTCGCGCAAGGACGCAGCTGCCGCGCTCGCCTTCGTCGTGCTGTTCAAGTTCACCGATGCTTTCTCCGGCACGATGACGGCACCGTTCGTGATCGACCTTGGCTTTTCCCGCAACGACTACGCAGCGATCGTGAAAGGCGTTGGCCTCGCCGCAACGCTGATCGGCGGCTTCGCCGGCGGATTTGTCGCGCGGCGCTACTCGCTCGCCGCATCGCTCTGGATCGGCGGCGTGGTGCAGGCGCTGGCCAATTTGACCTTCTCCTGGCTCGCCGTGGTCGGCACCAACCAGTGGGCGCTGGCGCTCGCCATCTGCGCCGAGAATTTCACCAGCGCCATCGGCACCGTGATCTTCGTCGCCTATCTTTCGGCGCTCTGCCAGAACCCGCTGCACACGGCGACGCAATATGCGCTGCTCACCGCGCTTGCGGCGGTCGGGCGGACGTATCTGTCGTCGGGTGCCGGCTTCGTAGCGGATACGACCGGCTGGCCGCTGTTCTTCGTGATCTGCGTGCTGGTGGCAATCCCAAGCCTGGTGCTGCTGGCGTGGCTGCAGAAGCGCAGGCATTTTGAGACGCTGGGGCCGGTGAGGGTGTAGGACTCGCCTCTCTCCTCGTCATTGCGCGCGAAGCGAAGCAATCCAGACTGCCGCTGCGGAAATAGTTGGGATTGCTTCGTCGCAAGGGCTCCCCGCAATGACGGCCGAGAGAGCCGTCGCGCCTCCTACTGCTTCCTGATCAAACTCCATTTCGTCACCACGGCCTCGCTCATCTGGCCGGGATCGCTGGCGCAGGCGACCTCATCGACCTTGACCGAGATCGCCTTGCCGACGAACGATTTCAGCTGTGCGGCCTGCGCGTCGCTGGAGGTGACGAGCTGGAAGGTCTCAGGGCCGGTCTCGAGATTGCACAGCCCGTTCGGCGCCGGCAGGCGGCGCGGCTCGGAGGTGATCTGATAGGTCGCGATCCGCTTGCCACCGTTCTTGACGTCACGCACTTTCAGTGCATTCAGCTCGCCCGAAAGCACGTCGCCATTGTTGATCGGCTTGCCGGGCTTGGGCGCCGGCGGCGCCTCGTCGTCCCGTTGCGCGGAGACGGCCGGGGTCACCAGCGTTATCATCGTCGCGACCAAAGCCAATCGTGTGGCGAAAAGTTTCGTCATGTCGTCCGTTCCGTAAAGTCTGGATGGCTAGAACAGCGTCCGCTGCCGCATGGCGGCCGATAGCGTACCTTCATCGAGATAATCAAGCTCGCCGCCGACGGGCACACCGTGCGCGAGTCGGGTTACTTTTACGTTGGCGTCCTGAAGCAGGTCGGTGATGTAGTGCGCCGTGGTCTGGCCGTCGACGGTCGCATTCAGCGCCAGAATGATCTCGTGCACCTCGGCCGCATGCGCGCGCGCCACCAGCGCATCGATGGTGAGGTCCTGCGGGCCGACGCCGTCGAGCGGCGACAAGGTCGCACCCAGCACGTGATAGCGACCCTGGGTCGCGTTGGCCCGCTCCAGCGCCCAGAGATCGGCGACATCGGCGACGACGACGATGATAGAGGGATCGCGCCTCGGATCGGTGCAGACGGTGCAGGGATTTTGCGTGTCGATGTTGCCGCAGGTCTTGCAGACCTCGACCTTGTCGAGCGCGACCTGCAAGGCCGAGGACAGGGGCATCATCAGCGCTTCGCGCTTCTTGATCAGATGCAGCGCCGCGCGCCGCGCCGAACGCGGACCGAGGCCCGGCAGCCGCGCCAGAAGCTGGACCAGCCGCTCAATTTCAGGACCTGCAACCGCGCCCATCTTACTGGCCGAACAGCCCCGGCGGCAGGCCGAGCCCGCCGGTGAGCGACTGCATCTTCTCCTGCATCGCCGCCTCCGCCTTGCGGCGGGCATCGCTCAAGGCGGTAACGAGCAGATCTTCCAGCACCTCGCGCTCTTCGGCCTTCATCAGCGAGGGATCGATCTTCACGCCCTTCACGTCCATCTTCGCGGTCATACGCACGGCGACGAGACCGCCGCCCGAGATGCCCTCGACTTCGACGTTGGCGAGCTGCTCCTGCATCTCCTGCATCTTGGATTGCAGCTGCGCCGCCTGCTTCATCATGCCGAGAAAATCAGCCATGGGTGCTTGTCCTCAAAACTGGCTCAGAGATCGTCGTCGGTATCGGAACCGTCGGGCGGATCGTCACTGCCATAGTCCGCGTTAATATTGGATTCCGGCGTCTCGGGGGCAAGCCTGCGGACCTCGACGACCTTCGATCCCGGGAAGCGCGACAGCACCTCCTGCACGCGCGGATCGGCCTCGGCGGTGCGTGCATGCTCCTGCTTCGCCGCCTGGTTCACCGAACGCAGCGTCGGCTGGCCCTGCTCGTTGGAGACGATCACCGTCCAGCGGCGGCCGGTCCAGAGCTCGAATTTCTTGGCGAGCTCCGAGATCATGGTCTTGGAGGCGTTCGGCTCGAGCGCCACCTCCAGCCGGCCCTCCTCGAACCGGACGAGGCGCATGTCGCCTTCGAGTGCGCCCTTGGTCATGAGATCGCGCTTCTGCCCGGCGAGCGCGACGAGCTGGGTGAAGCTGGTGATGCGCAGCTGCGGTGCCGCACTTTGCGGATCCGGCGCGGGCGCCGCCATCTGCGGCCGGGCGCCGCCGCCGCCGAACGCAGTCGGTGACGAGGTCGGCATGCGAACAGGCGCGGCAGACGCAACCGGCGCCGCGGAGGCCGCCGGTGCGGACGGACCGCTGGCGCGCGCGGCGCTGCCGCCGCTCACGACCGGCGAGCCGCCGCCGTTCTGCTCCAGCATCCGAATCGCTTCATCTGGCGTCGGGAGATCAGCGACATAGGCGATGCGCACCAGCACCATCTCGGCGGCTGCGGCGGGACGCGTCGCGGCTTGCACCTCGGTGATGCCCTTGAGCAGCATCTGCCACATCCGCGACAGCACGCGCATCGAGATCTTCGCGGCAAAATCCCGCGCGCGCACGCGCTCGGTCTCGCCATAGGCGACGTTATCGGCGGTCGCCGGCACGATCTTGACGCGGGTGACGAAATTGACGAATTCGGCGAGATCCGAGAGCACGACGATCGGATCGGCCCCGACGTCATACTGGTCGCGGAACTCCTTGAACGCGGCAGCAATGTCGCCGCGCGCCAGCGAATCGAAGAGGTCGATGACGCGGGTGCGGTCGGCGAGGCCCAGCATCTGCCTGACCGCATCGGCCTTCACGGCACCGGCCGCATGCGCGATCGCCTGGTCCAGCAGCGACAGAGAGTCGCGCACGGAGCCTTCCGCGGCACGCGCGATGATGCCGAGCGCTTCCGGCTCGATCTCGACGCTTTCCTTCGCAGCGATATTGGCGAGGTGCTTCATCAGCACATCCGCGTCGACGCGGCGCAGGTCGAAGCGCTGGCAGCGCGACAGCACGGTGACCGGAACTTTGCGGATCTCGGTCGTCGCGAACACGAACTTGGCGTGCTCGGGCGGCTCCTCCAGCGTCTTCAGGAAGGCGTTGAACGCCGCCGTCGACAACATGTGGACTTCGTCGATGATGTAGACCTTGTAGCGGGCGCTGGCGGGAGCATAGCGCACGCTGTCATTGATCTGGCGGACGTCGTCAACGCCAGTGTGCGAGGCCGCGTCCATCTCCAGCACGTCCATGTGCCGGCTTTCCATGATGGCCTGGCAATGCACGCCCAAGGTCGGCATGTGAATGGTCGGCCCCTTCACCGAACCATCCGGCATCTCGTAGTTGAGCGCACGGGCCAGGATGCGCGCCGTGGTGGTCTTGCCGACACCGCGGACACCCGTGAGAATCCAGGCCTGCGGAATCCGTCCGGTCTCGAACGCATTGGAGACGGTGCGGACCACGGCCTCCTGGCCGATCAGATCGTCAAAAGAGGAGGGGCGATATTTGCGCGCCAGAACCCGGTAGGGCGTTGCCTGGCCGGCGCTATCAGAGTTGGGAGGGGCGCCAGCTTCAGTCATCGGTCGATCCGCAATGGAATGTCTCTCGGCCGGCTTTTGCGGAAAGGAGCGCGCTGGCGGAGGCCCGCCGGCGCAATTCGCTCGGAAAAACAGGTAGGAGACTGACGAGCGACCCGATCCGGACCTCGTTAGGGCTGCTTCCTTCCGGACCTGACCCGGTTGGCGAGTGGCTCGTCCACCGCCAATCTCCCGGTCCCTATTTGGGGCCAAAAGAGCGGGAAAGCAAGCGAGTATCGGCTCAAGCCGTCGGGGTTTGCCCAGCATCCGGGCAAATCCGGGTCTGCCCAGCCGATAGGCTGTGCTTTCGCTGATGGGACCGCCTTGCTAAGAACGCTGCTGGAACTCCATCCAACCAGAAAAGCGATTGATCCCAATGGTTACACGTCGTGATGTCGCATCGATTGTCGGACTTGGCGCGATGACCGCGGCCGCGCTCGCCTCTCCGGCCGTGGCCCAGACGGCCGATCCCAACGAGTCAACCTTCGCCCGCATCCGCCGCACCAAGAAGATGCGGATCGGCGCGGTCGGCGGCGGCGCGCCCTATTACATGAAGGATCTTTCCAGCGGCCAGTGGAAAGGCTTCTACATCGATATCGCCAAGGGGCTCGCCGACGACATGGAGGCCGAGCTCGAGATCACCGAAACCACCTGGGGCAATTCGGTACTCGACCTGCAGTCCAACAAGATTGATATCTTCTTCGGGCTCAACCCGACGCCGAAGCGCGCGCTGGTGGTCGATTTCTCGGTGCCGGTGTTCAACAACGCCTTTGGCATTCTCTGCAAGAAGGACTTCAAGCCGAAAAGCTGGGCCGAGCTGAACTCGCCCGACATCAAGATCGCGGTCGACCAGGGCTCCTCGCACGACCAGGTCGTCAGCCGCCTGACGCCGAAGGCGCAGATCTCGCGGCTGAAGACCGCCGACGATGCCACCGCCGCGCTGCAGACCGGCCGCGTCGACGCGCAGTGCCTGATCACCATGCTGTCGCTGACCGTGCTGAAGAAGAACCCGTCGCTCGGCCAGTTCGTGCTGCCGACGCCGATCTTCGCGACGACGTCGAACGCCGGCTTCCGCCGCGAGACCGACAAGACGTTCCGCGACTACGTCAACACCTGGATCGACTTCAACAAGGGCCTCGGCTTCATCCGCAATGCGATCATCACCAACATGGAGCTGGTGGGCGTGACGGAAGCAGACATTCCGCCGGGCGTTTCGCTGTAAGGTATCGCAAACTTGGGGCAGTCTCGATCCGCGCGCGCCGCTCCACTCCCTCTCCCGCTTGCGGGAGAGGGCTGGGGTGAGGGTGTCTCCTCTAGGGAGATTCCCCAAGAGGAGAGAGCCCTCACCCGGCGCTTCGCGCCGACCTCTCCCGCAAGCGGGAGAGGTGCAGCGAGCGCGCGGCTCGAACTTTCCAAGCCATTACGCGACTGAGGTCCGAAAGAGTATGTATCAGTGGGACTTCGGCATTCTCTGGAGCTATCGCTGGCTCTTCCTTAACGGGCTCGGCGTCACCGTCGGCTTCACCGTGGTCATCGTGGTGCTCGGCCTCGTCTTCGGCCTGTTCGGCGCGTTCGGCAGCCTGTCGCGCTTCAAGGCGGTGCGCCTCCTCGCCCTCACCTTCATCGAGGCGTTCCGCTGCACGCCGATCCTGGTGCAGCTGATCTGGTTCTATTACGCGCTGCCGATCCTCGCCGGTGTCGAGATGACGCCGATCACGGCCTCCGCGCTGGCCCTGTCGCTCTATGGCGGCTCGTTCTACTCGGAGATCATCCGCGGCGGCATCGTCTCGATCGACCGCGGCCAGTCCGAAGCCGGCGCCGCGCTCGGCATGACGCCGGGACAGACGATGCGGCGCATTGTGCTGCCACAGGCGATCAAGCGCATGATCCCGGCGCTGATGAACCAGTCGATCATCCAGTTCAAGAACACCTCGCTGGTCTCGGTGCTGGCGGTGCCTGACCTCGTTTATCAAAGCCAGGTCGCGGCCCATGACAGCTACCGGCCGCTGGAGACCTACACCGCGGTCGCGGTCGCCTATGCGGCGATCCTGATTCCGCTCACCATCATCGTCCGCCGCGGCGAGAAGCAACTGGCGGTCGGCGAATGAACGAGACGTCCAACAACACTTTGAAGATCGAGATCCGCAGCCTTCGCAAGAGCTTTGGCAGCAACGAGGTCCTCAAGAACATCAATCTCGACGTCGCCAAGGGCGGCGTCGTCGCGCTGATCGGGCCATCAGGCTCGGGCAAGTCGACGCTGCTCCGCTGCATCAATCTGCTGGTCGTGCCCGACGGCGGCAGCGTTCGCGTCGGCGACACGCACTTCCGGTTCGGGGAAGGCACCAAGCCGCCGGACGTGAGGACGCTGGCCAAATTTCGCGCCACCACAGGGATGGTGTTTCAGCATTTCAATCTGTTCCCGCACATGACGACGCTTCAGAACGTGATGGAGGGGCCAGTCACCGTGCGGCGGATGGCCAAGGCTGACGCCGAAAAGCTCGCGCGTGCGCAGCTTGCCAAGGTGGGCCTTGCTGAGAAGGCCGACCAATATCCCGCGACGCTCTCCGGCGGCCAGAAGCAGCGCGTTGCGATCGCGCGTGCGCTGGCGATGGAACCGGATGTCATGCTGTTCGACGAAGCCACCTCGGCGCTCGATCCCGAGCTGGTCGGCGAGGTGCTGAGCGTGATCCAGCAGCTGGCCTCCGAGGGCATGACCATGGTGATCGTGACCCATGAGATCGCCTTTGCCCGCGAGGTCGCCGACCGCCTCATCTTCATGCGCGACGGTGTCGTGGTCGAGGAAGGCCCGGCCCGGCAGGTGATCGATAATCCGCAAGCAGCCGCAACGCGCGCCTTCCTCAGCCATTTCCACCGCACCGGCGCGCTGCCGCCGGCCAACGCAACACCGTGATGCCCGATATCGATCGTGTCTATCTCGTCACTGGCGCCGCCAGCGGTATCGGCCGCGCCACCGCAAAGCTGCTCGCGGCGCCCGGCACCGCGTTGCTGTTGCACACGCGTTCGAACGCTGAAGGTCTCGGTGCGACGGCGGCGGAAGCTGAAGCGAGAGGTGCTGTGGTCGCGAAGTGCCTTGGCGACCTCGCGGAAGAGACTGCCGCCGCCAACGCCATTGCCGCCGCGCAAGCGGCCTTCGGTCGGATCGACGGATTGATTCTCGTCGGCGGCCATGCCCGCCGCGGCAGCGCGATCGGCACGCCGGCGGATCAATTCCGGCGGGCGATGGATGAATCGGCGCTGGCGTTCACGCGAATGGTCGAGGCCGCGCTTCCTTTGCTGCGTGCAGGACAGGACGCCCGGATCGTCGCAGTATCGTCTTTCGTGGCGCATGCGATCCGGCCCGAATTCGCGCCGTTCGCGGCGACAGCGGCGAGCCGCTCCGCGCTGGAAGCACTGGTGCGGCTGACCGCGATCGAGCTCGCCAGCGACGGCATCAGCGTCAACGCGGTTGCGCCCGGCCTCATCGTCAAGGACAAGCCGAGCGCGAGCCGGCTCTCGCCCGAGCAGATCGCCGCGACCGAGGCGCTGATCCCGATGCGCCGCCGCGGCCGCCCCGAGGAAGTCGCCGAGATCATCGCCTTCCTGGCATCACCGAAGGCGTCCTACGTCACCGGCCAGGTCTGGCACGTCAATGGAGGCCTGACATGAGCGAAGCGACCATCGAACGTCTCAGGCTGTTCCTGATCGAAAGCCCGATCAAGATGGCGCGCCTGCAGGGCGTCGGCAACGTCAAGGGCACGGTGAAGCGCGTGCTGCTCGAGCTGACGTCGAGCGACGGCGTGATCGGTTGGGGCGAGGCCGCGCCGTGGGAGGTGTTCACCGGAACGCCCGAGGCCGCCTTCTCCGCGCTCGATATCTATTTGCGGCCGGTCTTGCTCGGCAAGCCGGTGCGCCGCATCCGGGCGCTGATGGCGGAGCTCGACCGCGCGCTGGTCGGACATGCGGAAGCAAAAGTCGCGATCGAGATGGCGCTGCTCGACATCGTCGGCAAATCGTCGGGGCTGTCCGTCGCCGACCTCCTCGGCGGCCGCGTGCGCGACACCATTCCGCTCTCCTTCTCGATCGCCGATCCGGATTTTGCCGCCGATCTCGAGCGCATGCGGACAATGGTTCCAGACGGCAATGTCATCTACAAGGTCAAGACCGGCGTGAAGCCGCATCGCGAGGACCTCGATCACCTCGCAGCGATCCGCAAAGAATTCGGTGACAAGGTCGATCTGCGCGTCGACTACAACCAGGCGCTGGCGCCGTTCGGGGCCATCAAAATCCTGCGCGACGTCGAGGAATTTGCGCCGACCTTCATCGAGCAGCCGGTGCCGCGCAAATATCTCGACGTGATGGCGCAGCTCACCGCGGCCTTGGAAACGCCCGTGCTCGCCGACGAAAGCTGCTTCGACCGCCGCGACATGATGGAGGTGGCACGCCGCGAGGCGGCCGACGCCGTCTCGATCAAGCTGATGAAGGCGGGCGGCCTGTTCGAGGCGCAGGCGATCATGGCGATTGCCGACATCGCCGGCCTGCCCGGCTATGGCGGCACGCTGTGGGAAGGCGGCATTGGCCTTGCCGCCGGCACGCAGCTGATCGCGGCCACACCTGGCATCTCGCTCGGCTGCGAATTCTACATGCCGCATCACGTGCTGACCGAGGACGTACTGGAGGAGCGTGTGGCGAACCGCGCAGGCCATGTTGTGGTGCCGGATGGTCCTGGCCTCGGCATTCGCGTCAGCGAGGCTTCCGTCCGCGGCAATGCGCGGGTGATCGCGGAGGCGTAAAGAGGATTCGGCGGCGCGCTCCGCTTCACCTCACCCCGCTTGCGGGGAGAGGTCGGATCGCTCTTGCGATCCGGGTGAGGGGGTACAGGTCTCTCGACGGTGTCACGTGTGGAGAGAGGCCCCTCACCCAACCCTCTCCCCGTAAGAACGGGGAGAGGGAGAAGAAAGCGACGACCGCGTATGCAGCGGCAGCGGGGCCCAATCCTTCCCCTACCGGACTCCCTATCGTATGGTGGCACCAACCAGCCCGCGCCAACGGGCCATCCGGAAACGCATATGCCCGATCCCGCCTGGTCGCTGCACTCCCGCCTGAAAGAGGACACCATCGACATCGGCGATCTGCCGCTGTCGAAGGTGCTGGTCATCAAGGACGCGCATTATCCCTGGCTGCTGCTGGTGCCGCGGCGGGTGGATGCGGTCGAGATCATCGACCTCGACGAGGTGCAGCAGGCGCAGCTGATGACCGAGATCTCCCGCGTTTCGCGCGCGCTCAAGGAGATCACCAAATGCGACAAGCTCAATATCGCAGCACTCGGCAACCTCGTGCCACAGCTGCACGTCCACATCATCGCGCGCCGGACCGGTGACGCGGCATGGCCGCGTCCGGTCTGGGGCGTGATGCCGCCTTTGGCGCACGACGCCACTGAAGTGCAGAATTTCATCAGCGCGCTGCGCCGAAAAATCTGGTTGGGTTGAAAGAATAACAATGTCAGCATTCGACTCGTTTCCACTGGGACAGCCGGCCTTCGTCACCAACGTCCTCGACCGCGCCGCGCATCTGCGCCGCGATGACGAAAAACTGTTCGCGCTGGAGCAGAAATCGTCCTCGCGCGCCTATGTCGCCTACCGAGACTCACTGCTGGTGAAGCGCGAGGGCGACAAGGTGCGCGCGCTGCTCAGAATGGACGAGGCGCTGAAATGCGGCGCCAATCCCGGCACGATCTTCTTAGGCCTTCGTGACGGCGCTGCCGTGTTCGGCATGGGCCTGTCGCAGGCCGCGGCCGAGAAGCTGATCGGACGCGAGGACTATACCGTCACCGAGCTGCGCGGCATGGCGATGCAGGGCGCGATCCCGCCCGACGAGCTCTCGGCAGTCGCGATGGCGAAGTCGATGGTGGGCTGGCATCAGCGCCACGGCTATTGCGCCAACTGCGGCGCCCGCACTGCGATGAAGGAAGGCGGCTGGAAGCGCGAATGCCCTACCTGCAAAGCCGAGCACTTTCCGCGCACCGATCCCGTCGTGATCATGCACGTCTCCTCCGGCGACAAATGCTTGCTCGGCCGCCAGAAGCAGTTTCCGCCGGGCATGTATTCATGCCTCGCCGGCTTCGTCGAGGCCGCCGAGACCATCGAGGACGCGGTGCGCCGCGAGATCTTCGAAGAATCCGGGATTCGCTGTACCGATGTGCAGTATTACATGACCCAGCCCTGGCCCTACCCGTCGTCGCTGATGATCGGCTGCAGCGCGCGGGCGCTGAACGAGGACATCGTCGTCGACCCCTCGGAGCTTGAGGACGCGCGCTGGTTCACGCGCGAGGAGGCCGCCCAGATGCTGACGCGGACCCATCCCGGCGGACTTGCCGGCCCGCATCCTTTCGCCATCGCCCATCATCTGCTAGGCCGCTGGGTGCACGCGAAGGGCTGATGACGCCGTAGTTGCTTCGCAACACATTGCAGCAGAACAGTTTTTTGGCGATTGCCGGATTCCGGCATCGCGCGGCCGTCGAGAATACGCGCTTGCCATAGAAAGATTTTCTCTATATCAGGGAAATCAGCCCCTGAAATGAAACAAAGTTCTTCAAATGACCGATGCTGCCGTCCAGATCCCCGAGACCAGCCGCCGCCTTGATGCCATCGACCGCAAGATTCTGATGGTGCTCCAGGAAGATGCTTCGCTCTCCGTCGCCGAAATCGGCGACCGCGTCGGACTGTCCTCGACCCCCTGCTGGAAGCGCATCCAGCGCCTGGAGGCCGACGGCGTGATCATCAAGCGCGTGGCGCTGGTGGACCAGAACAAGATCGGGCTCGGCATCTCCGTGTTCGTCTCGGTCGAGAGCGCCGACCATTCCGACGCCTGGCTCAAGAAGTTCGCCGAAGCTGTCAGCGCCATGCCCGAGGTGATGGAATTCTACCGGATGGCCGGCGACGTCGACTACATGCTGCGCGTCGTCGTCGCGGACATGCAGGCCTATGACGTCTTCTACAAGAAGCTGATCAGCGCCGTGCCGCTGAAGAACGTCACCTCGCGCTTTGCGATGGAGAAGATCAAGTCGGTCACGGCGCTGCCGATCCCGGCGGTGGTGGCGGCTTAGGCGGCAACCGAGACTGCTAACCTCGCCCCGCTTGCGGGGAGAGGTCGGATTGCGAAGCAATCCGGGTGAGGGGGTACAGGTCCCACTGCCATCACACGTGTGGAGAGAGGCCCCTCACCCCCAACCCTCTCCCCGTAAGAACGGGGCGAGGGAGCGCGCCGCCGTCGCGTCAGGCAGTCGTCAATCAGATCTTCTGATTGTACGCGCCGACCTCGGGATGGGTGCGCAGCACGCTGTTCACCATCTCGAACATGTCATGCATGCGCTGCTCGGAGACCGGACTCTCGACCACGACCACGAGCTCCGGCTTGTTGGAGGAGGCGCGCACCAGCCCCCAGCTGCCATCCTCGACCGTGACGCGCACGCCGTTGACGGTGACGAGATCGCGGATTGCCTGACCGCCGATCCTGACGCCCTGCGCCTGCAGTCCGTCGAAGTGCTTCACCACCTGGTCGATGACGCCGTATTTGACCTCGTCGGCGCAATGCGGCGACATGGTCGGCGATGACCAGGTTTTTGGCAGCGCGTTCTTGAGGTCGGCCATCGACTTGCCGGGCGCGCGGTCGAGCATGTCGCAGATCGCGAGCGCCGAAACCAGACCGTCGTCATAGCCGCGGCCATACGGCTTGTTGAAGAAGAAGTGGCCCGACTTCTCGAAGCCCGCGAGCGCGCCGGTCTCATTGGTGCGGCGCTTCATGTAGGAATGGCCGGTCTTCCAATAGGCGACCTTCGCGCCCTGCTTCTGCAACACCGGATCGGTGACGAACAGGCCGGTCGACTTCACGTCGACGATGAACTGCGCATCCTTGTGGATCGCCGACATGTCACGCGCCAGCATCACGCCGACCTTATCGGCGAAGATTTCCTCGCCGGTGTTATCGACGACGCCGCAGCGGTCGCCGTCGCCGTCGAAGCCGAGGCCGACATCGGCCTTGTGCTGCAGCACCGCATCGCGGATCGCGTGCAGCATTTCCATGTCTTCCGGATTCGGGTTGTATTTCGGGAAGGTGTGGTCGAGCTCGGTGTCGAGCGGGATCACCTCGCAGCCGATCGCCTCCAGCACCTGCGGCGCGAACGCACCCGCGGTGCCGTTGCCGCAGGCGGCGACGACCTTGAGCTTGCGCGTCAGCTTCGGACGGCTGGTGAGATCGGCGATGTAGCGCGCTGGATAATTCTCGTGGAATTGATAGGAGCCGCCGGCCTTGTTCTGGAAATCGGCATTGAGCACGATCTCTTTCAGCCGCGTCATCTCCTCGGGACCAAAGGTCAGCGGGCGGTTGGCGCCCATCTTCACGCCGGTCCAGCCATTGTCGTTGTGCGAGGCCGTGACCATGGCGACGCAGGGCACGTCGAGATCAAACTGCGCGAAATAGGCCATCGGCGTCACCGCAAGGCCGATGTCGTGCACCTTGCAGCCCGCCGCCATCAGGCCGGAGATCAGCGCGTATTTGATCGAGGCCGAATAGCCGCGGAAGTCGTGGCCGGTGACGATCTCCTGTTTGACGCCGAGCTCCGCGATCAGTGCGCCCAGCCCCATGCCGAGCGCCTGCACACCCATCAGGTTGATTTCCTTCTGGAACAGCCAGCGCGCGTCGTATTCGCGGAAACCCGTCGGCTTCACCATCGGCTCGGATTCGAAGGCGTAGGTGTTGGGCAGCAATACCGGTTTCGGCTTGGGAAACATTGAGACAATCTCGCGGAAAAGGACAGGAATTGGCGCAGCCTTAGCGAATGCCGGGCCGCAGCGGAAGGCGGGAATGGCAGCTTATGGCGGATAATTGCGGCAGTTTGGTAACGGGAAAACGCGGCCTAGCGCGAGACTTTCCGCCTGCCGTCCCGAAAATTGACGCGAACGACCATTCGCCGGCGCGGTCAGGAGCTTCTACTGCTCCAGCACCATCTGGCCGTTGGCGTATTCGAAGCGCTTGAGGCGGGACAGGAAGGAGAGGCCGAGCAGGTTCTCCGACAGCGCCTCGTCCGGCAGCACCATGGCATCGACATCGCGCACGACGAGGCCGCCGACATCCAGCATGGCGATGCGGGTGCGCGCGGCCTTGATGGTGCCGTTGGCGGTGGAGACGGTGGCGTTGTACTCGCCGCGTGACGGGCGCAGGCCGAAGCGGGCGGCCGAGGTCTCGTTCAGCGCCACCACGGAGGCGCCGGTGTCGACCATGAAGCCGACGCGCTGGCCCTCGATGCGGCCTTCGGTCTGGAAATGGCCGCGGCGATCGCGCGGGATGTTGAGGGTGCGGCCGGCGGCCGGCGCCGCGGTTGCAACCGCGACCGTCGTGCGCGGCACTGACGTGGCGGAGGCCGAGCTCATCCTGTCCGCCACCTGCGCCATGAAGGTGCCGAGACCGATCATCACGGCCGCGAAGATCATTATGTTACGCATCACACCACGTCCGAGCCGGAAAGCTCGATTTCATCACGCGCCACGGTTATCCGCGAGCGAGGCCACGGCTAAGGCGGTGCTATTTTGACGAAAAGGATGAGCGGGCGGTTAATGCGCGGTCTTGATTTCTCACGTCCCGCGCGGCTTCACCCGCCGGGTCGGCAGCGCGCTGGCCGGATCGTCCGGCCAGGGATGGCGCGGGTAGCGGCCGCGCAGCTCGGAGCGCACCGCGGCGTAGCTGCCGCGCCAGAAGCCGGGCAGATCGCGCGTCACCTGCACCGGGCGCTGCGCCGGCGACAGCAATTCCAGCACCAGCGGCACCTTGCCTGCGGCGACCGACGGATGGGTGTTGAGGCCGAACAATTCCTGGAGCCGCACCGCGATGGTCGGCCCCTGCTCGGCCTCGTAGTCGATCGCGAGCACGCTTCCGGTCGGCGCCTCGAAATGCGTCGGCGCCTCGCGGTCAAGCCGCGCGCGCATCTCCCAGGGCAGCAGCGCCATCAGCGCATCGGAGAGATCGCCGGCGGAGATGTCCTTGAGCGCAATCTTGTCGTAGAGCGCCGGCACCAGCCAGTCGTCACGGCGCGCGATCAGCCCGTCGTCCGATACATCAGGCCAGCTGTCGCCCTCGGCCTTGCGCAAGAACATCACGCGGTCGCGCCATTGCTTGGCAGCTTTCGACCAGGGCAGCCGGTCGAGGCCCGCGGCGATCAGGCCGTCGGCAAAGATGCGCGCGGTGTCTTCCGAAGGCGAGACGGCCATCGTCGCCTCGGAGAGTGTGATCGCGTGCAGCGCGCGCTTGCGCCGTGCGCGTAACGCCATCGCGCCGCGATCGAAGGAGATCTCGTCAACGCTTTCGATATGCTCGGCGAAATGCCGCTCGATTTCGTCCTGCGTGATTTGCGCGGCGAGCAGGATGCGTCCGCTCGCGGCCGTTCCCGTCATCTCGCCGATCGCGATATAGGGCGCGCGGGCGAGCGAGGAGGTCTGCTCCACGGCGGCGCCGCGGCCATTGGCGAGCACGAAACTGCCGTTGCCGCGGTTGCGCGCGACGCGGTCCGGGAAGGCATAGGCGAGCATCAGGCCGGTGGAGAGGTCATCCTGCTGCCCCGGCTTTTCCGACGCTGCGACCTGAGAGGCCCAGCGCCGCGCCAGATCGCGGGCGCTCGCGGCGCGCGGCGAACGATCACGGTGGAACTGGTCGCGGCGGTGCTCGAGATCGACACTGTCGCCCCCCAGCCCGCGCTCCGTGATGATGGCCGCGATCTCGGCGGCGGCTTCGCCTTCGCCGGCACGATGCGAATCCACGATCATGCGCGCCAGCCGCGGCGGCAGCGCCAGCGCGCGCAGGCTCCTGCCCTCCGCGGTGATGCGCCCGTCCCCGTCGAGCGCGTTGAGCTCAGACAGCAGGCTTTTCGCTTCCTTCCAGGCCGGCTGCGGCGGCGGATCCAGGAACGACAGCGCTGCGGGATCGCTGACGCCCCATTGCGCGAGGTCGAGCACCAGCGAGGACAGGTCGGCGCTCAAAATTTCCGGCTGGGTGTAGGGCGCGAGCGAGGCGGTCTGCGGCTCGTCCCAGAGCCGGTAGCACACACCGGGCTCGGTGCGGCCGGCGCGGCCGCGGCGCTGATCCACCGCCGCGCGCGCGGCGCGCACGGTCTCGAGCCGGGTCAGACCGATGTCGGGCTCGTAGCGCGGTACGCGGGCAAGGCCGGAATCGACCACGATGCGCACGCCTTCGATGGTGAGCGAGGTCTCCGCGATCGAGGTCGCCAGCACCACTTTTCGCGTGCCCTTCGGCGCCGGCGCGATGGCGCGGTCCTGCACGGCGGCATCGAGCGCGCCGAACAGCGGCACGATCTCGACGGAGGCGTCCTGCACGCGCTCGGCGAGGAAATTCTGGGTACGGCGGATTTCGGCGGCGCCGGGCAGGAACGCCAGAACCGAACCGGTGTCGGCGCGCAGCGCAGAGGCGATCGCATCCGCCATCTGCCGCTCGATCGGCGCATCGGTCTTGCGGCCGAGATAGCGCGTCTCGACCGGAAAGGCGCGGCCTTCGCTTTCGACGACGGGCGCCTCGCCCAGCAGCTTTGCAACGCGCGCGCCGTCGAGCGTTGCCGACATCACGAGGATACGTAAGTCCTCGCGCAAGCCCTGTTGCGCGTCCCGCGCCAGCGCGAGGCCGAGATCAGCGTCGAGCGAGCGCTCGTGGAATTCGTCGAACAGGATGGCGGCGACACCTGAGAGTTCAGGGTCGTCGAGAATCTGGCGTGTGAAAATGCCTTCGGTCACGACCTCAATGCGCGTCGCGCGCGAGATCTTCGAGCCGAAGCGGACGCGGTAGCCGACGGTTTCGCCGGTGCGCTCGCCGAGCGATTTCGCCATGCGGTCGGCGCTGGCGCGCGCAGCGATGCGGCGCGGCTCCAGCACGATGATCTTCTTGCCCTTCGCCCAGGGCGCCTCGAGCAGCGCGAGCGGCACCCGCGTAGTCTTGCCGGCACCAGGAGGGGCGACCAGCACGGCGGCGTTGTGCGCCTCCAGCGTGCGCGACAAATCGTCGAGCACGGCGTCGATCGGGAGGGGCGTGTCGAAGCTGCGGGGCAAAAGTCCTGGTCCGTCACCGTCCGCCTTGTGCGCGTTTGCGCACAGGGGCAGACAATCCAATCAACTCAGATCCCGGCCATTCCGGAGATTTGTGCGTACTGGATACCCCTTCGGTTCACGAAACAAGTGCAACACCTGCTAAGGTGTTGTTGCGATGGGACGATGTTATGGCCAGCTCAGCCTTGAGGAGCGCGTTGAGATATACCGCCTGCATGCAGGCGGTATATCTCAAAACCAAATTGCGGCGGCCCTGGGCCGGTCGCCTTCCACGATCAATCGGGAACTTAGGCGCAATTCCAAGCGGACGAAGGCTTGGGCCGGCGGGTATGAGCCGGTCCGCGCCCAGCAATTGGCCGAGCGACGGAGGCGATGGGATTGTCGCTTCAAGCTGGCGCGCCAGTCAGACCTGCGAAGATGCGTCGGCAAAAGCCTTGCGATGGGACATTCGCCGGAGCAGATCGCCGGCCGACTGGCGCTGAAGCATGGTCGCGTCATCATTAGCCATGAGTCAATCTATCGTTTCATCTATCATCGGACGGCCCAGAAGGATTACTGGTATCGTCTGCTGCCCCGTCACAAGAAAATGCGAGGGCGCCGGCGACGGGGCGGCAGCTCCGCCAGCCTCATAAAACAGCGGCGCTCGATCACAGAACGGCCCATTGAGGTCGAAGGCCGCCAGGTGCCGGGCCATTGGGAGGCCGACTTCATGATGTTCTCCCGATCCGGTCAGGGGCTGATGGTTCTCCATGAACGACACAGCCGCTTCAACCTGGTTCACCGCCCCGTTGACCGAAAAGCTATTCCCACCGCTCGAGCCATCGCCCGCCAGCTCGGCAAACTGCCACCAGCGATGCGCCAAACCATCAGCTTCGACAATGGCAACGAGTTTGCCGAGCACCATCGGCTTCACGATATCCTCGGCGTTCAGACTTTCTTCTGTGATCCTCACAGCCCTTGGCAAAAAGGCGGCGTTGAAAACTCGATCGGCCGCTTGCGACGCTCGCTGCCTCGCAAGACGGATCTCGATCTCCTCACGGCTGCCGATCTCAGACGATATGTTCAGCGCCTCAACAACACCCCACGCAAATGCCTGGACTTCAAGACACCCGCCGAGGCATTCTCCGACCTTAGATCAACCGTTGCACTTCAAACGTGAATCCATCCCCGGCCTTCGCGGGGTACGACAATCATGGGTGGCGATCAGCCTTGCACCGGCGGACGGCCGACGCTCTCATAGGTGAAGCCAGCGGCTTTCATCTCTTCGGGGCGGTAGATGTTGCGGAGGTCGACGACGACGGGCTGCGCCATGACGCTCTTCAGCCGGTCGAGATCGAGGCCGCGGAACTGGGTCCATTCAGTGACGACGACGAGCGCGTCGGCGCCTTGCGCGCAGGAATAGGCATCCTCGCAATAGGTGATATTGGGCAGCTCACTCTTCGCCTGCTCCATGCCGACGGGATCGAACGCCCTGACCTTCGCACCCATGTCGATCAGGCCGGTGACCAGCGGGATCGACGGCGCATCGCGCATGTCGTCGGTGTCGGGCTTGAAGGTGAGGCCGAGCACCGCGATGGTCTTGCCACGCAGGGAGCCGCCGAGCGCCTGGCTGACTTTCCGCGCCATCGCGCGCTTGCGGTTCTCGTTGACCGCCAGCACGGATTCGACGATGCGCAGCTGCACGTCATGGTCCTGCGCGATCTTGATCAGCGCCTTGGTGTCCTTGGGGAAGCAGGAGCCGCCGAAGCCCGGGCCGGCATGCAGGAATTTGGTGCCGATGCGGTTGTCGAGGCCAATGCCGCGCGCGACCTCCTGGACGTTGGCACCCGCTTTCTCCGAGAGATCGGCGATCTCGTTGATGAAGGTGATCTTGGTCGCGAGGAAGGCATTGGCGGCGTATTTGATCATCTCCGCGGTGCGGCGCGCGGTGAACATCAGCGGCGCCTGGTTCAGCGACAGCGGCCGATAGATGTCGCCCATCACCTTGCGGCCGCGCTCGTCGGAGGTGCCGACCACGATACGGTCGGGGAACTTGAAGTCGCGGATCGCCGCGCCCTCGCGCAGGAATTCGGGGTTGGAGGCGACGACCACATCGGCCTTGGGATTGGCCTCGCGGATGATGCGCTCGACCTCGTCGCCGGTGCCCACCGGCACGGTCGATTTGGTGACGACGACGGTGAAGCCCGACAGCGCCTGCGCGATCTCTTTGGCGGCGGCGTAGACATAGGACAGATCGGCGTGGCCGTCGCCGCGGCGCGACGGCGTGCCGACCGCGATGAACACGGCGTCGGCTTCGGCGACCGGCTTCGACAGATCGGTGGTGAAGTCCAGCCGCCTGGCCCTGACGTTATTGGCGACGAGCTCGTCGAGGCCGGGCTCGTAGATCGGAATCTCGCCGCGATGAAGCGCCGCGATCTTCCTCTCGTCCTTGTCGACGCAGGTGACGTCGTGACCGAAATCCGCAAAGCAGGCCCCGGACACCAGTCCCACATAGCCCGTGCCGATCATCGCGATTCGCATGAAAAACCCTGTTCTGGCTTGGTTAACGAAACCCCAATTCGGGGCGGTTTAGCACTTTCCGGCGGGGAGGGAACAGTCCGCATGCAAAAACCGGCACGCGAATTGAACCGGTAAAGAAGTCGGAAACCACTGCGATCCAGACTGCCCCACGCCCACACAGAGCCGGGCGGAACACGCCTCGAAACAGGACACCATGGCATCATCAGGTACAATCGCCGCGAGCGGAAGCCCGAAGGCCCCGACTGCCGCGCGTGTCGACTGGGTCGACTACGCCAAAGGCATCTGCATCGTCATGGTGGTGATGATGCATTCGGTGCTGGGGGTCGAGCTCGCCGCCGGCGAGACCGGTTTCATGCATGTCCTGGTGGCCTTCGCAAAGCCGTTCCGGATGCCCGATTTCTTCCTGATTTCGGGCCTGTTCCTGCCACTGGTGATCGATCGGGACTGGCGAACCTATCTCGACCGCAAGGTGGTGCATTTCGCCTATTTCTATGTCGTTTGGGTGACAATCCAGTTCGGCTTCAAGGCGCCCGTCTTCGCGGCGCAGACGGGCTGGCGCGAGGCCGGCCTGCTGTATCTGGAATCCTTCATCGAGCCGTTCGGCACGCTGTGGTTCATCTATCTGCTTCCGGTGTTCTTCGTCGTCACAAAATTGACACGCAAAATCCCGCCGTTCGCGATCTGGATCATCGCCGCCGCGCTGGAGACGGCGCGCATCTCGACCGGCTGGACCGCGATCGACGAGTTCTGTGCGCGCTTCGTGTACTTCTATTCGGGCTATCTGTTCGCGCCTTACGTGTTCGCGCTGTCGGAGCGCGCGCGCAGGCATCCCGCGCTTGCGCTGGCCGGGCTCGCAACCTGGGCACTGGTCAATGCCGGTCTCGTCGCCCATGGCGCCAGCGAGTGGAAGATCGTCTCGCTCGTGCTTGGATTTGCCGGCGCGTGTGCCATCATCATATCAGGCACGCTGCTCGCACGCGCGCATTGGCTGAACTCCTTCCGCTTCTGCGGCGAGCATTCGATCGTGATCTATCTCGCTTTCTTCCTGCCGATGGCCGCAACCCGCACATTGCTGCTGCGTACCAGCGTCATTGCCGATATCGGCACGGTCTCGCTGATCGTCACCATCGTCGGCGTACTTGGATCGCTCGCGATCTGGCAGGCCGCCTTGCGCCTCAACGCCCACTTCCTGTTCGAACGGCCGGATGCGTTCTGGATCGCGCCGAAGAAGGCGGGGCCCGTCTTGCAGGCGGCGGAGTAGCTGCATTCTCGGTGTCGTCGCCCGGCTTGCCGTCTTCGCTAAAGCTTCGCCGGCCCAATACCGAAGAGCCCGGCGAAGCCTTGGCATAGCCGGGACCGGGCGACCCAGTATTCCAGAGACAGCAATTGTTGACCGATACGCCGCGGCGTCCTGGATTCCCCGCTTTCGCGGGGAATGACGGCGGGGGGTGTGGGGAATGACAGTGGGGATAGCGGCAACCGCAAGCCAAAAATCCCCCTCCCGAGGCTGTCAAAGCCCGCAAAAATTCATACATTGCGGCCATGCCCAAAACATCGCCGAAGACCGCCACCAAAGCTGACACCCAGGCCACGCCGAAGGCTGCGGCCGAAAACAAACCTGCCGCGACAGCTGTTGCCAAACCGGTCGCGGCGAAGGCGGTTGGCAAGGGCGACCACGTCTTCCTGGTCGACGGTTCCTCCTACATCTTTCGCGCCTATCACGCGCTGCCGCCGCTGAACCGCAAGTCCGACGGCTTGCAGGTCAATGCCGTGCTCGGCTTCTGCAACATGCTGTGGAAGCTGCTCCGCGACATGCCCGAGGACAACCGGCCGACGCATCTGGCCATCGTGTTCGACAAGTCGGAGATCACCTTCCGCAACAAGATCTACCCCGAATACAAGGCGCACCGGCCGCCGGCGCCTGATGACCTGATCCCGCAATTTTCGCTGATCCGCGAAGCGGTCCGCGCCTTCGACCTGCCGTGCCTGGAACAGGTGGGCTTCGAGGCCGACGATCTCATCGCGACCTATGTGCGGCAGGCCTGCGAGCGCGGTGCGACCGCGACCATCGTGTCCTCCGACAAGGATTTGATGCAGCTCGTCACCGATTGCGTCACCATGTACGACACCATGAAGGACCGCCGCATCGGCATCCCCGAGGTGATCGAGAAGTTCGGCGTGCCGCCGGAGAAGGTGGTCGAGGTGCAGGCGCTCGCCGGCGATTCCACGGACAACGTGCCTGGTGTGCCCGGCATCGGCATCAAGACCGCCGCGCAGCTGATCGTCGAATATGGCGATCTCGACCAATTGCTGTTCCGCGCCGGCGAGATCAAGCAGCCGAAGCGGCGCGAGGCGCTGCTCGAGAACGCGGAGAAGGCGCGGATCTCGCGCCAGCTCGTGCTGCTCGACGACAAGGTTGACCTCGAGGTGCCGCTCGACGACCTCGCCGTCCACGAGCCCGATGCGCGCAAGCTGATCGCGTTCCTGAAGGCGATGGAATTTTCGACGCTGACGCGCCGCGTCGCCGATTATTCGCAGATCGATCCCGCCAGTGTCGACGCCGATCCCGGCTACGCCAGCGGCGCCAGCGTGTTCTCGCCGCTACCGCCCTCGGATGTGGTGCCCGCGCCGGGACCGGGCACACCGGCGCAAGCCGCCCCTCGCGATCCCAACAAGTCGGCGGGCAAGGAGGACAAGGCCGCGAGCCCGAAGGGCGCGCCGATCTCGCTGGCCGCCGCACGCGAAGAGGCGCTGCGCAAGCTTCCGGTCGATCGCAGCAAATACCAGACGATCAAGACGCTGAAAGAGCTCAACGCCTTCATCGCGCGCATCCACGATGCCGGTCATGTCGCGATCGAGATCCAGGCGAACTCGATCGACCCGATGCAGGCCGATCTCTGCGGCATCGCGCTGGCGCTGGCGCCAAACGAGGCCTGCTATGTGCCGCTGGCGCACAAGCAATCCGGCGGCGGCGCCGGCCTGTTCGACGCCGGCCTCGCGCCCGACCAAGTCAGGCATGACGACGCGATCGAAGCGCTGCGGCCGGTGCTGGAATCACCGGGCATCCTCAAGATCGGCTTCGACGTCAAGTTCGCCGCGGTGATGCTGGCGCAGCACGGCATCACCTTGCGCAACACCGACGATGCCCAGCTCGTCTCCTATGTGCTCGACGCCGGCCGCGGCTCGCACGCGATCGAGCAGCTTGCCGAGCGCTGGTTCGGCCACGCCATGCTGAAGCAGAACGAGTTGCTTGGCAGCGGCAAGGGCAAGATCACCTTCGACCAGGTGCCGATCGAGAAGGCGGCGCCGCTGTCGGCGGAAGGTGCCGACATGGCCCTGCGGGTCTGGCGCGTGCTGAAGCCCCGCCTCGTCGCCGAGCACATGACCACGGTCTATGAGACGCTGGAGCGGCCGCTGGTCGCGGTGCTGGCGCGCATGGAGCGGCGCGGCATCTCGATCGACCGCCAGGTCTTGTCGCGGCTCTCGGGCGAGTTCGCCCAGACCGCCGCGCGCGTCGAGGCCGAGATCCAGGAGATCGCGGGCGAGCCGGTCAACGTCGGCAGCCCCAAGCAGATCGGCGACATCCTGTTCGGCAAGATGGGATTGCCGGGTGGCAGCAAGACCAAGACCGGCGCATGGTCGACCACCGCGCAGGTGCTCGACGAGCTCGCCGAGCAGGGCTACGACTTCCCGAAGAAGATTTTGGAGTGGCGCCAGGTCTCGAAGCTGAAATCGACCTACACCGACGCGCTGCCGACCTATGTCCATCCGCAGACCCATCGCGTCCACACGACATACGCTCTGGCCGCGACCACGACGGGCCGGCTGTCGTCGAACGAGCCGAACTTGCAGAACATTCCGGTGCGCACCGAGGACGGCCGCAAGATCCGCCGCGCCTTCGTCGCAACGCCCGGACACAAGCTCGTCTCGGCCGACTATTCGCAGATCGAGTTGCGCCTGCTGGCGGAGATCGCCGACATTCCCGTGCTGAAGCAAGCGTTCCGCGACGGCCTCGACATTCACGCCATGACGGCATCGGAAATGTTCGGCGTGCCGATCGAGGGTATGCCCAGCGAGATTCGCCGCCGCGCGAAAGCAATCAATTTCGGCATCATCTATGGCATCTCGGCCTTCGGCCTCGCCAACCAGCTCGGGATCGCGCGCGAGGAAGCCGCGGCCTACATCAAGAAGTACTTTGAGCGCTTCCCCGGCATCCGCGCCTATATGGACGAGACCAAGGAGGCATGCCGCAAGAACGGCTATGTGACGACGCTGTTCGGCCGGAAGATGTACTATCCCGACATCAAGGCGTCGAACGCCTCGGTGCGCGCCTTCAACGAACGCGCCGCGATCAATGCACGCCTGCAAGGCACCGCCGCCGATATCATCCGCCGCGCCATGATTCGCATGGAAGACGCGCTCGCGGCGAAGAAGCTCTCGGCGCAGATGCTCTTGCAGGTGCACGACGAACTGATCTTCGAGGTGCCGGACGCCGAGGTCGAGGCGACGCTGCCCGTGGTGCAGCACGTGATGCAGGACGCGCCGTTCCCGGCCGTGCTGCTCTCACTGCCGCTGCATGTCGACGCGCGCGCGGCAAACAATTGGGACGAGGCGCACTGATCTTTCCTACCTCGCCCCGCTTGCGGGGAGAGGTCGGATCACATCGCCAGATGTGATGCGGGTGAGGGGGTACAGGTCCATCGACGACCTCAAGTGTGGAGAGAGGCCCCTCACCCCATCCCTCTCCCTGCAAGAGCGGGGCGAGGGAGCGCACCGCGTTCGCCGCACCATGTCGAATTGTCCTCCGAGCAATTGCGCGATGGCTCCGCGGTCTCACGCATATTAGAACCGTGCCATCTCCCGCACCGGTTCACCCATGCCCCACAATTCCGCCCTGCTCGGTTTCGCTCTCGTCTGCCTCGGTCTCGTGCTCACGCCGGGGCCGAACATGATCTACCTGATCTCGCGCTCGATCACGCAAGGACCCGCGGCCGGCATCGTCTCGCTCGGCGGCGTTGCGCTCGGCTTCGTGTTCTACATGCTGTGCGCGGCGTTCGGCATCACGGCGCTGCTGCTCGCGATTCCCTTTGCCTATGACGCACTGCGCTTTGCCGGCGCCTTCTATCTCTTGTGGCTCGCCTGGCAGGCCGTGAAGCCGGGCGGGCGCTCGCCATTCCAGGTCAAGCAACTCGCAATCGACAGCCCGCGCAAATTGTTCGCGATGGGCTTCGTCACCAATCTGCTCAACCCGAAGATCGCGATGCTGTATCTGGCGCTGCTGCCGCAGTTCATCGATCCCGCCGCCGGCAGTGTGCTGACGCAGTCGGTGGTGCTCGGCGCGATCCAGATCGCGATCAGCGTCAGCGTCAATGCGATGATCGCCCTCGCCGCCGGATCGATCGCGCTATTCCTGGCGAGCCGGCCGAGCTGGATGCTGGTGCAGCGCTGGCTGATGGGCACGGTGCTGGCCGGCCTTGCGGTCAGGATGGCGGTGGAAGCAAAGAAGGTGTGAGCTTTTATTTACCCTCCCCTGGAGGGTAAGTAGATCAATCCAGCTTCGCGTCCATCCCCCGCTTCACTCCTGGGCGCGCCATCAGAGCGTCATACCAGCGCTTGACGTTGGGGAAGTCGGCCAGGTCAACCTTGTGGCGAGGGTGGCGCCAGGCCCAGCCCAGGATGGCGAAATCGGCAACCGAGAGGTCGCCTGCGACGAAATCGTGGTCCGCCAGCCGGCGGTCCAGCACGCCGTAGAGCCGGCGCGTTTCGGCCATGTAGCGCTTCAGGCCGTAGGCGCGGTCCTGCTCGTTCTCAAGCGCGATGAAATGATGCACCTGGCCGGGCATCGGGCCGAAGCCGCCCATCTGCCACATCAGCCATTCATAGACGGGAATGCGCGCGACAAGCGATTTCGGCAGGAATTTGCCGGTCTTCTCGCCGAGATAGAGCAGGATCGCGCCGGACTCGAAGATGCCGACCGGCTTGCCGTCCGGCCCCTCGGGGTCGAGGATCGCGGGGATCTTGTTGTTCGGGGAAAGTTTGAGGAACCCGGGCGCCATCTGCTCGCCCTTGGTGATGTTCACCGGGACCACCTTGTAGGGCAGCCCCATTTCCTCCAGCGCGACCGAGATCTTGCGGCCATTCGGCGTGTTCCAGGTGTGCAGCTCGATCGTCATTGCCCGTTTCCTTCCCCGCTGATCTGGCATCCCACTACTCCAGGACGTTGCGGCCTTACAACCAGCGGTTCGGCATGGATGCCCTGTTGACGGTGGTTTTGCGGACCCTGCCCCCTCTTTCATGTCGCAGCGGTCGCGGATAAATTCCGCCTCCTCTCAAAACGCCGTTCGAGGGACCACAGTGTCGAAATCCGCCTCCCGCGCCCGTCTGTTCGAAATCATCCGCCGGCGCTCCTTCGGCCGCGGCGAGGTGACGCTCGCGTCGGGCCGCAAGAGCGATTTCTACTTCAACCTCAAGCCGACCATGCTCGACCCCGAGGGCGCGACCCTGCTCGCCGAACTGACCTATGAGGCGCTGAAGGACGACCAGCTCGATTTCATCGGCGGGCTCGAGATGGGCGCGGTGCCGCTCGCCGGCGCGCTGGCGCAGATCTCCTGGATCAAGGGCCATCCGATTGCGGCCTTCTTCGTGCGCAAGAAGCCGAAGGAGCACGGCGCAAAACTCGCGATCGAAGGGCTGCCCAAAGGCGAGACGCTTCAGGGCAAGCGCGTCGTGATCGTCGAGGATGTCACCACCACGGGCGGCTCGGCGATGAAAGCGGTGGAATCCGTGCGCGAGACCGGCGCCGAAGTCGTGCTGGTGCTGACGATGGTCGACCGCGAGGAAGGCGCCACCGACACGTTTGGCAAGGCCGGGCTGCCGTTCCGCTCGTTGTACAAGGCGTCGGAGTTTTTGAAGGCGTGATGGGGCGAAGCATCCTTCGCCGCCACGCCCGGGCGTGGCCCGGAAGCAACGATCGTTCGGAAGCTGTGCCTGGCCCTAAAGAGGCCACCACCTTGTCTTGAAACCGCCTCCGCTCAACTGCTCATTTACCATCGCGCACTATGGTGAATCATGTGCTGCGACCTCAAAGGTCTCGGCCTGTTCAGTAGCGTCGGGTGGAGTGAGCATTGCGTACACACTTGTCCCATGCGCGGCGGCGGCCTCGCGCAGTGCTTGTAGCCAGCCTCCTTGCGGCTCCAATGCTGGCAGCTCCCACTCCGGTTTCGGCCGAAGGCCTGTTCGACTTCCTCTTCGGCGGCCTGCAGCAGCAGCGACCGCAGCGTGAGGCGCCGCAGCAGCCGAGCTCCTATGCCGATCCCTTCACGGGCCAGCAGAACGCCGCAACCCCGCAATATGTGCCGCCGACACGCTCGGCGGCAGCCGGCGGCTCCGGCCCGGCCTTCTGCGTGCGCAGTTGCGATGGCAAATATTTTCCGCTGATGCGTGGCCTCGTCTCGCCGGCGCAGATGTGTCAGGCGTTCTGTCCCGCCAGCGCGACCAAGGTCTATTTCGGCTCCTCGATCGATGGCGCCTACTCGCAGACCGGCGAGCGCTACGCTGACAGCGAGAACGCGTTCGCCTATCGCAAGGCACTGCGCTCGGACTGCACCTGCAATGGCCGCGAGCCGGCCGGCCTCGCCCCGGTCGATCTGGCGCTGGACTCCTCGCTGAAGGCCGGCGACGTCATCGCTACCAGCGACGGCCTCGTCGCCTATACCGGCATCCGCGTCGGCAACGACCAAGCCGCCGACTTCACTCCGGTCGCCTCCTATCCGGGCCTCACCGCGCAGGTCCGCGCGCGCCTGGGCGAGATGAAAGTTGCGCCCGTGCGGGCCGAAACGGTGTCGGCAGATGCGCCGGCCCAGGCCGAGATCGTGCGCGAGGCGCTGCCTGACGTGACGGTGCCGAAGACACAGCCGAAGCCGGCGAAGCGGGCGGGATTGGATTAGCTCAGTCTCGTGTCCCGGACGCGGCGCGGCATGCAATGACGCGACGCAGAGCCGGGACCCAGAACGCCGCGAGCATGGGCCCCGGCTCTGCAGCGCACCGCTCAAGAAGCGCTGCGCTGCGTCCGGGGGACGCAACTACCTTCCAATGATCACCCCGATCACATTCGGCGCGGCCAGATATTTCTCCTCAATCGCCGCGCGCGCGGCGGCGCGGTTTTCAGCCGTCAGCAGGCCGCGCTTCTCGGCCAGGATCATCCAGCAGAAGCCCCACCAGTCGGTCAGCATGCCCGTCTCGCCGATGAGGTCATAGCCCTGCTCGGCCGCGAAAATCCGCGCATGCGCTTCGTCGAGCGTGTCGAGGAACAGATGGTCCTCGGACGAAAACAGATCGTCGCTGATGTCGTCGATGGTGTAGCCCCAGATCGACTGGCATACCGCGTTGAACTCGCGGTCGAACTGGTCGTCATCGACCGCGTGACGCCGCGCCGCCTGATGCAGCCGTGACAGCGAGCGCGCGAAATCCGCGATGCGGGTGAGGGCAAACTGATCGAAAGCAATGTTGGACATGTAGTCCCCGCAGAGTCTGACAGACGCTAGATATGGTATCGGCAACGCGCCGAATCACAATGATATATCAAAGACTTGCTAAAGTGTTCTTAATTTGTTCCGGCGCACGCCGGAATCTCAGTAACAACGCGAGGCCGCAATGGCGTGGACGCGGCGGTCGCCGAGCAGATGGGCGATAAAGCCGTTCCTCGGGAAGATCTTAGCAAAGGCCGCGTCGCGGATGCTGAGGCCGCCGGCATAGGCGCCGAAGGCGGGCATCACGGCGCGCATCCCGTCGCTGGCGAAACAGCGGCGCTCCATCGAACGACCGCGCGCGGAGACGCGCGCCTTGGGGTGCAGATGGCCGGCGATCTCGCCATGCGCGCCGGTCGGCTCGTGGCGGAAGGTGATTGGGCCGATCGCGACCCCCTCGGCGACCGTGCCGCCGAGATCGCGCGGCAGCATGGGGTCGTGATTGCCCGAGATCCAGATCCAGTCGCGGCCGGTCTGGAGCGCCGCAACGGCGTCGCGATCGTCCCTCGAGAGGCGCTCATGTGCGGTGCGATCGTGAAAACTGTCACCGAGCGCGATGACGGTGCGCGGATCATGGCGGGAGATGACAGCAGCAAGCCGGCTCAGCGTTGCCAGCGTATCATAAGGCGGCAGCAGCACGCCGCGCGTGGCGAAGCTCGAACCTTTTTCAAGATGCAGATCGGAGACGACGAGCAGGCGCTGCTCTTCCCAAAACAGCGCGCCCGACAGATCGGCCGCGAAGGTCACATCGCTGATGCTGACTCTGGAAACGCGCATGTCCTCGACATCTCCTGAAACCTGCGCGCCCGCCGTCACGTCAAACCTGCTCTTATCCCATCGCCTCTTTGACCAGCTCGTCGGCGGCCTCCGCCAACAGCTCGTCGCCAGCTTCGCCATAAACTGACTCGCGGCCGATTTCCAGCATCACGGGCACGGCGAGCGGGGAGACGTGGTCGAGTTCCCGGTGCGTGATGCGGCCCTGAATGCGGGTGAGCATGTCGCTGAGGCGGCGCAGATCGAGCAGGCCGGTGGCGGCATCGGCGCGGGCGGCGCGCAGCAGGACGTGGTCGGCCTGGTGTTTTCGCAAGACGTCGTAGACGAGGTCAGTGGAGAACAGCACTTGGCGGCGGCTCTTCTCCTCGCCGGTATGCCGACGCGCGATCAGGCCGGAGATGATCGCGCAATTGCGGAAGGTGCGCTTCATCAGCGCGGATTCGGCGAGCCAGGCCTCGAGGTCGTCGCCGAGCATATCCGGGTCGAACAGCGCGTCGAGGTCCAGCCTGCCGTTGCGGATCATGAACGACGTGTCGCCAAGGCCCCAGATCGCCACCGCATATTCATTGGCGACGAAGCCGAGCGGACGGGCGCGGGCGCGCTCGAGCCGGCGCGTCAACAGCATGCCGAGGGTCTGGTGCGCCAGCCGCCCTTCGAAGGGGTAGCAGACGATGTAATGCTTGTTGGCGCGCGGGAAGCTCTCGACCAGCAGTTCGCGTACGGCCGGCACGCGTGAGACGTCCTTCTGTTGCGACAGCCAGTCGCGCACCTGCTCCGGCAAAGCCCCCCATGCGCGCCCGTCATCGAGCAGGCGGCGGACGCGCTCGGCGAGATAGGTCGAGAGCGGAAACTTGCCGCCCATATAGGACGGTACCTTCGGGTCCTTCTCATGCGCGCGCGAGACATAGACCTGGTCCTCGACCAGGGTTTCGTAGCGCACCACCTCGCCTGAGAACACGAAGGTGTCGCCGGGCGAGAGGCCCTCGATGAAAGCCTCCTCGATCTCACCGAGCAACCGGCCGCCACGCGCGATCACGCCGGTCGACCCCGTTCCACCGCCGCGCGAGCGCACCAGCCGCACCTTCAGCATGTCGTCCTCGACGATGGTGCCGACATTCATCCGGTAGCTCTGTCGCACCTTTGGATTGGCGACGCGCCAGCGGCCCTCCTTGTCCTGCTTGATGCGGGCGAAGCGCTCATAGGTCTTGAGCGCGTAGCCGCCGGAGGCGACGAAATCGACGACGTCGTCGAAATCCGGCCGCGTGAGACCTGCGTAGGGCGCGGCGGCGCGGATTTCGCCGTAGAGCTCGTCACTCAGGAACGGCTCGCCGCAGGCGCAGCCGAGCACATGCTGGGCCAGCACGTCGAGCGCGCCGGTGCGCAACGGCGGCGTGTCCTGCGCGTTCTCGGCGATGGCATCGATGGCGACCCGGCATTCCAACACCTCGAACCGGTTGGCGGGCACCAATACCGCGCGCGAGGCTTCGTCCAGGCGGTGGTTGGCGCGACCGATGCGCTGCATCAGGCGCGATGAGCCTTTTGGCGCGCCGATGTTGACGACGAGATCGACGTCGCCCCAGTCGACGCCGAGGTCGAGCGAGGAGGTGCAGACCACGCCGCGCAGGCGTCCTGCCGACATGGCGTCCTCGACCTTGCGGCGCTGGGCGACGTCGAGCGAGCCGTGATGCAAAGCGATGGCAAGGCCGTCATCGTTCATGCTCCAGAGATTCTGGAACAGCATCTCGGCCTGGCTGCGGGTGTTGACGAACACCAGCGTGGTCTTGTTCGCCTTGATCAGCTCGTAGATCTCGGGGAGCGCATGGCGCGCGCTGTGGCCGGCCCAGGGCAGCCGCTCGCGGGTGTCGAGCATCTCGACCAGCGGCGGCGCCGCGCCGCCGGCGACAACGATGTCGGCCGATACGGCGCTGTCCTTCGGCTGTGGGACCAGGAATCGTGCCAGCGATTCCGGCTCGGCCACCGTCGCCGACAGGCCGATCGCGCGCATCTGCGGCGCCAGTCGCCACAACCGCGCCAAGCCGAGCGAGAGCAGATCGCCGCGCTTCGAGGTCACCAACGCATGCAGCTCGTCCAGCACGATGCGC